>JAITES010000044.1 GCA_031281925.1 Treponema sp.
AAGCCAGATTGCCCAGGCTGTGGGCTATAAAAAGTCAGGCAATTTTTCCGATGCTTTTCACAGGAATACCGGACTGTTGCCCCTTGCCTATCGTAAGGCATCCGGAGAAAAGTAAAGAGCGAGGACGCATCTGTCCCCGCCTTTCGGCCGGAACCGCCTGTCCCTACTGTGACCTTTAACAAGATCAGGGTCATGGTGGAGGATGCGGCCGGGATGAAGGCGCTCCCCTATGACTCACTTTCCAACAAAAAAATTCAAATACATAGGGGTCTTTTAATATATCCTGCGGCTTGCTCATGGCAATTCCCTGCCTTGACAGGGCAAGGACTGTTTCCTTCAGACTTCCACCGTAAATTTTGGCCCTTCCAGTCACATTAACAGCAAAAGGGGACAAGGTATAGATGGATGGATCGGGACATCCTGCAGTGCATCGGCGTTTGCTTTTGAATTTCCGGAACCCGCCCAAATCTTGACCGGCTGGACGGAGACCGAAATCGAATCACGGAAAGAGTTTTACCATCGGCTACGGCGGAAAAGGAATGGAGGCTAGACAAGCTTCTTTAATTCATTATAAAACATAAACACAATGGAGGATCATATGAAACAGAATTTTTCGGCAGGGATACAGCACATTGGTATTCCCACCAATGACATGAACGCTACCGTGGATTTTTACCGAAGCCTCGGTTTTGAGCCTGCCTTTGAAACCACTCTCAAGGATGAGAATTGCAGGGTATGCTTCCTCAAGCTGGGAAACATGGTGATAGAAGCTTACGAAAACCATCAGGCGCTGCATAAGGCCGGAGCCATCGACCACATCTCCCTGGACTGTACGGATATTGAGGCCGCCTTTGAGTTTGCAAAGAAGGGAGGCTACAGGCTCCTTGGAGACAGGATTGAAGAACTTCCCTTCTGGGAGAAGGGGGTACGTTTCTTCAAGATCGAGGGTCCAAACAGGGAGACACTTGAGTTCTGCCAGCGCCTATAAAAATACCTCGGAATTTTGTCCTCGCAGCCGTCAAAATCGTTGATGGCCGGGGCATGGAAAGCCTGAAAATAATTCCGGCGGGGGAAAAATAATGGAAAAAGAAATAGTCCCTGCGGACAAGGCCGTTTACGACAAGATTCGCGCAACCCTTGTCGCAGCGCGGCGGAAGGTATATTCCGCCGTTAATCAGACCATGGTAGAAGCCTATTGGGATATAGGCCGCCAGATCATGGAAGCGCAGAACAACAACGCAAGGGCGGAATACGGGGCAGGTTTAATTAAATATTTGGCGGAACGGCTTACCGCTGAGTTCGGCAAGGGTTTTACAATAAGCAATCTTAAGGCCATGCGGCAATTTTATGTAACGTTCCCAATTAGCCACGCACTGCGTGGCCAATTAAGCTGGTCCCACTATCGCCTCTTGATGAAAATAGATGATCCGTCCCGAAGGGAATTTTATCTGAATGAATGTGCCGAATGTAACTGGAGTTCCCGGCAGCTTGAACGGAAACTTATTGAAATGCGATTGGGGGATCAGTAGCATGGCATCACTAATTATGTCCCTCAGTCCAATAATCGCCCGGCGCATAACCGGCGGGAAAAAGAAATACGACTACCGCAGAACTATCTTTAAAAAAGAAGTGAGTCACATATACATTTACGCCGCCTCTCCGGTAAGAAAAATTGTATGCCGCTTTACCTGTTCGGGCTATCTTTCGGGAAGCATTGATGAAATATGGGAAAGGACCGGGGAATTCTCCCTCGCGACGGAAGCCGAATACCGGGATTATTTTAAGGGTAAAAAAATTGCCTATGCCATACCGATTACAGATCTGACCGTTTTTGAACATCCCGTGGACCCGTATAAAACCATCCCCGGCTTTCGCCCTCCCCAGTCTTTTATGTATATTAAAGACGGAACTGCCCATCTCTTTGATGCCCCGGGGTAAGAACATCATAAAAGGTGCGCGCAGGAATCCCGCACTACCAGACGGGGAAGAATGAACCGGACTTTGGAAAGCTTCGCGCCCCTACCCGTTTACAATTTCCTTTATTCCCGTTACAAGGCCGGCAAGGTTCTGAATATCCGAAGGAATGATGATCTTGGTTGCCTTGCCGTCCGCCACCTTTTGCAGGGCTTCAAGGCTCTTGAGTCTGATGAGGGCTTCGTCCGCGGCAACGCCCTTGAGCATGGACAGTCCTTCGGCGGTGGCCTTCTGAACGGAAAGGATCGCCTGTGCCTCTCCTTCGGCCTCACGGATGGCAGCTTCCTTGGCGGCTTCCGCCTGCAGTATTACTGCGGCCTTATCCGCTTCGGCCTTGAGTATGGCCGAGGCTTTCTGCCCTTCCGCCACAAGGATCGCCGACTGTTTCTCCCCTTCCGCCCTTAAAATGGATTCCCGTCTCTCCCGCTCGGCCCTCATCTGTTTTTCCATGGCTTCCAGAATGCTCTTTGGGGGCGTGATATTCTTTACCTCTACACGGTTTACCTTGATTCCCCAGGGATCGGTGGCTTCGTCAAGAACACTGCGCATGCGGCTGTTGATCATGTCCCGGCTGGTGAGGGTTTCATCCAGTTCCAGTTCCCCGATAATGTTCCTGAGGGTAGTTGTAGCAAGATTTTCTATGGCGCTGATCGGGTTCACGACCCCGTAAGTATAGAGTTTGGGATCGGTGATCTGGAAGTAGACCACCGTGTCTATCATCATGGTAACATTATCCTTGGTGATTACAGGCTGCGGATCAAAGTCCGCCACCTGTTCCTTGAGTATTACCCGGTTTATCACCCTTTCGATGAAGGGAAGCTTGATGTGGAGTCCTACATTCCATGTAGCGCTGTAGGCTCCCAGACGTTCAACCACCTGGGCATTCGACTGGGACACGATTCTGACGTTGGCAATGATAAGCAGTACGATTAGTACCACCAGCACAATTACTGCATAAGGCATGATTCATTTCTCCTGTTCATTGATGGAATTATTTTCAAGGGGGCGCACGATAGCCTGTACGCCCTCTATCCTGACAACGGTACATTTGCTGCCCTCGTTTATTTCCTGATTGTCTTCCCCGTGCGCCGACCAGATCTGCCCGGCTATCTTTACTTCACCCTTTTCAAATTCGGTGATCTTTTTGACAACCAGGGCCGTCTTGCCGATGAGCGCGTCGATATTGGTTTTCTCTCTGCCGACCTTCAATTTTTTTATTGCAATGGGCCGGGTAAAAACAAGGAGCAGCGCGGCAAGGGCCACAAAGATTATAAGCTGTGCGATGAGAGGAACCGGCGCCATGGAAACAAAGATCAGCACCACCGCGGAAATGGCAAACCAGATGGTGGTCAGTCCCACGGTAAAGATTTCGATGAGCGCGAGAATAACCGCAACGGCAAGCCAGAACCAGGGGCCAAAAAGAAAAAACATAAAATCCATGTTACATCCTCAATGAGTAAGCCGGGCGGCTCTGGTCAGAGTAACTTTCCCGCCGATGGACACCGACCGGACAAGACCGTTTTCCATGTTGACTCTTGTCTCTATCGTTCCGCCCGGCTGCCTGAGGCTGAAACAATGTTCCGCCTGTCCCTTTCCGCTGCCCGCAGCATTTCTGCTGAGCCAGACTCCCATGGCTGCGGAACCGGAACCGCAGCTTGACTCAAATACCAGAGTTCCCGTGGCATAGACATACACTAAAGGGATCATCTCCCGTCCTTCTTCGTCCCAGAAGAGGAGTCCAAGGGCCTGCGGAGCCCCTCCTTCGGCTTCGATAATTTTCTTCACACCGTAAAACATCTTTTCGGCAGTCTTAAAACCCGGCGCTATTACATGGGTGATGCCGTCAAACACAATCACGGGCAGGGGGCGGCCTTCGTACTCTATCACTTTTTCCGCGGCAGGTCCGGGTATTTCCACTTCCGCAGTCCCGCTCTCCGTATCGACCCTGACAGGAATGCTCCCCTTCATTCCGCTGATTTCGACAGAAACAGTGTGTTTACCAGAGAGGCCGGAAAGGCCGGCAACATAGAGACCGAAACTCCGGGCGGCATTGCCGCAGAATTCTCCGCCGGACATTTCAAGCCGCCAGAGTTTCTGCGCCTTACCGTCCGGTTCGGTGACAAAACCAACCTGTTCCACCTTGAGAATCTTGTCCGCCATAATCGTCTGAGCCAGGGAGACTCTGTCCTCCACGGGGCCCGAAACAAGGGCGGTAATGTTTCCCGCGGGATCTGCGATAACCAGTTCCGGAGTGGGGCCTTCAGCCTTCACGCGCCGCTCCTGAATGGACAAGCCTGCCTCCGGCAATAAGCGCCCGGATACCTTCGGAGGGAAGAGCGCAGACATCAATGCCGTAAGAGGCTCTGTCGGCTATCTTGTCAAAGTCAAAGAGCACGAGATCCGCATCGCAGCCTTCCTGCACTCTTCCTTTTTTTTCAAGGCCGAGTCTTTTGGCCGGGTTCAGGGTAAGTTTGCGGAGTCCTTCGATTAGGGGGAAGGATTTCTTTTCCCTTACAAATTCTTTCAGGAAGCGGGCCGGGGAACCGGCGGAACGGGGATGTCCCTTGATATGATCCCCGCTCAGGGTGAGCAGGGCGTCGCTTCCCACACAGGCGTACTCAAGTTTATAGGCGTCTTCAATATCCTCGGAAGGCATCGCGTTATGACAGGCAACCATGGTGTCTTCCGGCGCATTGCGGAGTTTTTCAAAAAGTTCAGGCGTACAGTATTGGCCCGCCATCTCTCCGGAAATAAGTTCCAGATCCTCAATCTCGAAGTTGAATTCATCAACACCCTGATCAAAGACCGCTGACTGTATGGAGGTGGCCCAGACATTGTATGGATACACATCGGCATATATATCGGCGCCGCCTTTACGGGCCTCGTCAATCAGGAGGGCGGCCTTTTTTATATTATTCTCCCCCGCGGTATTTTCGCCGTACACATTGGATGCCAGATGGGAAATCTGCAGGCCCGCGCCGGTAATCTTCGCGGCCGCGATCACCTCTTCTACCCCCTCCAGCGCAATGGCGGGAACATCATAGCGCATGTGAACCGCAAAAAACTTCCCCGCTTCAGCGGCGGCCGAGCACAGGGCAAGAAGTTCTCCGAATTCCGTTCCCGGCGCGTATTGCAGGCCGAATGAAATTCCGGCGGCCCCTTCCTTCAATGCGGCAGCGGCCATACTCTTCAGTTTTGCAATCTGCATGGGAGAAGCCCTGTCATAGTCCCCAAGCCCGAGCCTTTGCCTCAGGGTAACGTTGCCGACAAGACTCATGCAGTTGATGGGAAGGTTAAGGGCTTCCAGTTTCTCAAGATATGCCCCCATGGGATAATTGCTGTAACCGCAGTTGCCTCCCATAATAAAGGTATTGCCGGTACGCATGGCGCATGCGGAGATTACATTCGGGAAAAAAAACCGGTTCTCCAGAGGCTTGTTGAGGGGACCGGGGCCGCCTTCAATGGTATCCTCGTGAGTGTGGAGATCGATGAAGCCGGGCGCGAGGACGAGGCCCCCGCCGTCAATCTCCTGCTTTCCGGCAAGGCTGTTCCGGCTCAGGGCGGCAATACTCCCCCCGCTTATGCCCGCGTTGAGAATTTCATCGGTTCCGGTATCAGGGTCTATGACCCGCGCTCCGGCGATAACAATGTCATAAAGAGCCATACAAGCCTCCCCCGAAATAAATCAATGTGATAGTATGCTATTATAAGGGAAGAATCCATGGTTGAAAAGGGACAGAAACATGAACCTGATCCTGTTTGAGGAGCATGAGCTGGGGAAGGCCCTCTCCCGGCGGGATGAAAGAACCGTACACCTCCTCAAGGTACTGCACAGGAAAACCGGCGACAGTTTTGATGCGGGTCTTCTGGGAGGGATGCGGGGTCAGGGCCGTATCGAAAAGATAAACATCGACGGCTCAATCGTCGTATCCCTCAGGCTGGATGAGGCCGCCCCGGAACGCCTTCCCCTGCGGGTGGCGGTAGGCTTCCCCAGGCCCATACAACTCAAACGCCTCCTCCGGGATCTTTCCAGCCTGGGAATCAGCGCGGTAGATCTTCTGGAAACGGAACTGGGAGAAAAAAGTTACCGGGATACAAACCTGCTTAAAAACGGCGGAGCCCGCGCGGCCTTTATCGAAGGGGCCGTACAGTCCCGGGATACCAGCATTCCCGGCCTGGCTGTCTACGGCAGCCTTGGAGAATGGCTTGAGGCGAGGCCCTGGGACAGCCGGGGGAATACGGGGAAGCTTCTTTCCGTGCGTACCGTGCCTCTTCTGGTGGCCGCGGACAATGTAAGGCCGGAAGGCGCCATGGCCCGGCTTTCCCCGGTACAGCGGCCCGTGGTACTGGCCGTGGGAAGCGAGCGGGGCTGGTCGGACGCGGAACGGGACAGGCTTGAAGCCGCAGGATTTCTGCGGCTTTCCCTCGGGCCGCGGGCGCTCCGCACGGAAACCGCCTGTGTGGCGGCCGCAATTATTGCCATGGAAAAAATCGGAGCACTGGAGGATTGGTGATGAATCAGGATCAGGTAAAACAAAAATTGCTTTCCATTGAAGACGCTCCGCTGGAATTTTCCCTTATTTTTTCCGGCAAGCAGAGCAAGAAGGTCAACGGCCTCTACAAGCCGGATTCCCGCGAGATCATCATCCACAACAGAAATTTTGACAGTAGTACTGCCGCGGGAGCGGGCCTCCTTCTCTACACCGCCATTCATGAATACGCCCACCATCTGCATGCCTGCTCGCACGGAGGAAAGCTGCCGGGCAGGGCCCATACATCCGAATTCTGGGCAATCTTTCACGGGCTCCTCGAAAAGGCGGAAAAGAAAGGGATCTATGAGGATGTCTTTTCGCTCTCCGCGGAACTTATGGCGCTCACCGAAAAAATCAGGAACAAGTGCCTTGCCGGAAACGGGAACCTTGTCAAGGAACTGGGCAAGCAGCTCCTCAGGGCAAGTGAAATTTGCCGGGAAATCGGCGCCCGTTTTGAAGACTACATCGACCGGGTACTCCGTATCCCCCGGCAGGCCGCGACCATGGCAATAAAAATACATGAATACGATCTGAAGCCCGAAACCGGCGCGGACAATATGCGTTTCCTTGCAGGCATCAGAAACGACGAAGACCGGGCCGCCGCGGAAGAAGCCCTCATCAAAGGCAAAAGTCCCGACATGGTAAAGACGGCCCTGAAATCCGGACCCGCCAAAACAATCGACCCGAGGGAAAATCTTGAAAGGGAAAAACTCCGCCTTGAGCGGACAATCGCCTCCCTCAGCAGGCGGCTTGAAGAGGTAAACGCGGAACTTGGGGAAAGGTGAACCGGCACTTAATTGAGTCTGTTCCAAAATTATTATCCCCGGCGGATTTTGGATGCCCTTAATTTTTAACTAAAGTTGCCGATAATGAAAGCATGAAAAGGGTGTATTACGCTGTTTTACCGTGTACAATTCTGTTTTTTTGTTTGTCTTTCCCTGCCTTTGCCCAGACGCCGGCGCCCCAGAGCAGCGGCGGAAACGAGACGCGGTCTTCACGGTCTCTCTTCCCGGCCCTTTACTTTTCGGAGAACCTTGCGGAGATGCAGGTTCAGAACGCGGGGAAACCGTATTGGGCTTCCAGCTATGGAGAGATGCGGGCCGCTGCCCAGGCTAATGAAGAGTCCCTTTCCCTGCTGCTCAACAACGATATTCTGGCCTATTACGGCCACCCCAATTCCAAAAACATGGGGATTCTGGGCCGTTATTCCATCGAAGAACTGGATGCCATGCTCAGCGGGTTAGCCGCCGAGTATGAGTCGGTGAGTAACGGGCGGAAGGTGAAAAAGGCCTTCTATATCATCTACGGCACGGTATGGCCCGAAGGGGAAATCGGTATTCTGAAAGATGAAACCGTCCTCAAATATATCCGTTACGGGCTTGAAAACGATATTCTTGTTTTTCTCGATCACCAGATCGGCCGTTACGATCCCATCGGTTCCCTGAAGAAGCTTCTCCCCTGGCTGCAGTATCCCAATGTGCATCTGGCCCTTGATCCGGAATGGAGGACTACGAAGCCGATGCAGGAAATCGGTACCGTTTCTGCCGAGGAATTGAATCAGGCCCAAAAAATAATGGAAGACTACATCATCGAACATCATATTCCCGGTGAACGGCTTTTGGTGATCCATCAGTTCAACTGGCGGATGATCTCCAGCCGGGAACGGGTATCCACCGCCTTTGAACGGGTGCGGCTTGTACACTGCGCCGATGGTTTCGGGAATCCGCGTCTCAAGCGGGATTCCTATGCCTTCAACGCGGAGGCGGCCAACATGCCGGTCAAGGGTTTCAAGCTGTTCTACAATTTCGGTATTCCCGGCGCAGGCTATGACAGTCCTCTGCTCAAGCCGGAAGAGGTCTATGCATTAAATCCCCGTCCGTATATCATCATATACCAATAGGAAATCAAATGACAGAAACAATACGTTTGAGAGAGAAAATCGCCTATGGCGCCAGCGATGTAGCGTCAAACCTCTCCTGGGGAACGGTAGGCAGTTTCCTCATGATCTACTATACCGATGTGGCAAGGATTCCCGCCCTGGCTGTGGGAACCCTCTTCCTTATTACCCGTATCTGGGATGCAGTCAACGATCCCATCATGGGTATCATCATCGACAAGACTCATACCCGCTGGGGGAAATGCCGTCCCTACTTTCTGTGGATGTGTCTGCCCCTGGGAATCCTCATGGTGCTTACCTACTCGGTGCCGCAATTCAACGGTATGGGCAAGCTGGTTTACGCGTACATAACCTTTACGCTCCTGGGAATGGTCTATACGGCCATCAATATTCCTGTAACGGCGATTCTGCCCAGGCTCTCTTCCAATCCGGACCAGCGTACCGTTCTGGGGGCTTTCAGGATGTTCGGGGCTCTGATGGGCGGCATTCTGGTAAATGCCCTGACCTACCCGGTGGTCGTTGCCCTGGGAAAGGGGAGTCTCCAGCGGGGTTACACAACGACACTAAGCATATATGCCCTTGTTGCCATCGCCCTTTTTCTCTTTGCCTTCTTCAATGTAAAAGAGATCAATCTTGAAAAAACCGAAAAGAAGGTAAGCATTGCCGAAGGGATACGCGCCGCAAAGGGCAACCTTCCCTGGCTTTTGGTTCTCTTTGTGGGCCTTGTATTGCAGCTTACCATGGGCATGCGGGGCGCAGCGCAGATATACTACTGCAAGTATGTATTAAAGAATGAAAACCTTATCGCAATTCTGGGCGCCATGGCTGTCGTCATGCTGATTCCGGTTGTCTGCCTTCCCGCCGTGGTAAAGAGGCTGGGGAAACGCAATACCGTCAGCATGGGGATGCTGTTGGCCCTGGCGGGCAGCATAACCGTTCTGTTTTCAGGATCATCAATTCCCCTGCTTTTTGCCGGGAATATTGTCATATTTATCGGCTTCGGTTTCTCCTTCGGGCTTCTCTTTGTGCTCATCTCCGATACGGTTGACTACGGCGAATGGAAAAACGGCGTGCGCTCGGAAGGCTTCCTTTCCTCGGCGGCCAGCTTTGGACAGAAGCTGGGCATAGGGCTGGGCGGCGCATTTGCCGCATGGGTGCTTGGTTTCGGCGGCTATATTGAAAACGCGGCTGAACAGAAGGCCGAGGCACTGGCCGCAATCCGCTTCAACTATGCGGTAGTTCCCGTGCTGGCCTGCATCGTCATATTCATATTGATGTGTTTCTACGGCATGGACAAGATAACGCCCCGGATGACGGCGGATCTTGAAAAGCGGCATGCAGGGGCTTAAAGCCTGTCCTGAAAATTAAAAGCATGTACCGCCGGCAATTCTGCGCCCGGCGGCGTTTAATAGCCCAGGGTTTTGTCAACGATACTGTGGAGTTTCTCTCCCCTTACATAGCGGCCCAGGTTTTCCAGTGCGATTTCCAGGGCCAGCCTGCCGTAACAGGGATGCATTCCCGCATAGTGGCCCGAAATAATAACATTATCCAGATCCCAGAGGGGCGATGAAGGCGGCAGGGGTTCTGTCTCGGTAACATCCAGCAGGGCTCCCGCAATCCACCGGGTTTTAAGGGCCTCTATCAGGGCAGTCTCATCGGTGGTAGAACCTCTGCCGACATTGACATAGAGACTGCCCTGCTTCATAAGGCCGAATTCCGCGGCTCCGAAGATATGCCTTGTTTCGGGAGTCGCAGGAAGAATGTTTACCACGAGATCCGCTTCCCCCAGCAATTCGCACAGCTTTTCTATTCCGGCGACCCTTACGCCGGGAAGCCCGGCCGCAGAACGTTCGGGGTTTCTGCGAAGCCCCGTTACCTTCATGTTAAAGGCTCCTGCGACACGGGCCATCATCTCCCCGATGCGGCCATAGCCCAGAATAAGCATGTTCTTCCCTTCAAGAATCGCAGTTTCACTGTCATTGATGCGCAGCCATTCCTTCCGCTTTTGGGCCTCGAAGGCCCTGGGGAAACTTCTGTTCCAGGCAAGAATAAGGCCGAAGGTATGCTCGGCAAGCTGCTGGCCGTGCATACCCGATGTACTGGTAAGAACAAAGGGAAGGCCCTTTAGTTCGGGAAACTGCTGCAGCCGGTCTGCTCCCGCCGACCAGAGCTGCACCCATGCAAGACGGGGCATGCGGGCAAGCAGATGAAAGGGCACGTCCCCAAAACCAATCTCGATACGGTCAAGATTTTCTTCAACAATCCTGTCGTCAAGCGTAACAAGAAGGTCCCTGCCGCCGCCTGAATCCCTGATCCTTTCTGCGGCGCCGGGAGGTATCCGGTCCGCCTCCATCGAAAAAAGAATGATCCCGTTTTTTTCCATGCTTTATCTCCGCATTTTTTTCCTGGCCATTAATCTTCGATAGTATGAATATTGATCCGGCCGCTGTCAAGTTAACGGCTCCTCACTACACTCACCCTGCCTCACCTTGAAGACTTCTACTTTATTCTTCAGGAGGATTTCTTCCGCCTGTTCGGGAATACCCTCGTCGGTATACACGGCGGATACATCTTCCGTACGAATCAGACCGACCACGCCCTGCTGATAAAATTTTTCAGATTCGGTAAGCACAAGAATCTGCCGGGCCTGTTCTGCCAGATCCTGTACCGTCTGGGCCCGGAGGTGATCTTTGCTGGTAAAACCGAAGCCGGGAGAAAAGCCGTCGGCGCCGATGAAATACTTGTCCGAAAAGAAAACCTCTCCGCATTTGCGGGTCATGGGGCCCACCATCACCTGGGATTCACTCTGGTAATAGCCTCCCAAAAGGATAATCTTGCCGGTGGAAGCAAAACGGAGATGATTTGCAATAAAGGCCGAATTGGTCACTATTGTTACATCACGCTTACTGTTAACCAGTTCTTCCGCGAGAAGCGTACAGCAGGAACCGGACTCGATCATCACCGTTTCGCCTTCTTCCACACTTGCCGCTGCCAGACGGGCAAGACGCTGCTTTGTTGCATAGTGGGTCGCCATGCGCCTTCCTACATCGTCTATACCGTCAATGCAGGCATAGCCATGCTCCCGCCGGATGAGTCCCCGTCCTTCCAGAGAATCCAAATCTTTACGCACTGTAACCTGTGAAACCTGCAGCATATTTGCAAGCACTGTAACTTCCATACGAAGGTTCCGGGTTAAAGCCTCGAGAATCTTGTTATGCCTATTCGTCATTCTTCTTTCTCCTTATTGCCAAAAAAGTTTGCAGCGCGCTGTGGAAGTGCAAGCAGAAATTAGTTTCTGTGCAAGTCCTTGCCTATAAAATAATAAATTTACTAAAATAGTCAAGAAAATAGTTTTGTTTGAAGTCCAAATGGAAGCAAACATAAGTATAGTGGAAAAATCTCAAATTCGGATCTTTTTCGGGCCTTTTTCCGGTTTTTTTGGCTTTTTGGGGGTCAAAAATGCACTTTCAACGCGTTAAGAAGAGGTCCGCGGATTACGCAGATTATGCGGATGTTCACTGATTTAATGGGGATTTTCGTATGAAAAATCCGTTTTTAAGCGGCGGCTATTCCTTCACGCCGCCCACATTGAGGCCTACCACAAAGTAGCGCTGCATGAAGGGGTAAACCACGAGAATGGGGAGGGCCGCTACAACGGTTACCGCGGCGCGGATGCTCACCGGGGTTACCATGCCGGCGGTGCTCTGCATGGACATGGAACCCACGTCTCCTGCGCTTTTCGCCTGGCTCTGGCTGGACTGGATGTACTCCATCAGTTTGTACTGAAGCGTATGGAGCCTCGCCTCGCCTGAGTTGTAGATGAGGGTATCGAACCATGCGTTCCAGGAGTCCACCGCCACGAAGAGGGCGATTGTCGCCAGTACCGGCAGGCACAGGGGCAGAATGATACGGAGGAAGATCCGGAAATCGCCGCAGCCGTCTATCTTGGCCGATTCGATGATGCTTTCAGGAAGGCTCTTCATATAGGTGCGGATCACCACAAAGTTAAAGGCATTAACGATGCCCGGCACAATGTACACAAAAAAACTGTTGGTAAGGTGGAGGCTTCTCATAAGAAAATAATTCGGGATGAGTCCCGCGTTCACGTACATTGACAGAATAAGTACCATGGTAAAGGGCTTACGCAGCACAAATTCCCTGCGGGAAAGCGCAAAGGCTATCATCGATGTAAAAAATACGTTTACAACAGTGTTTATCACTGTCCGCGCTACGGAAATAAAGAATGCGTTATAAATAGTACCGGTGGCAAAAACAATTTTGTAATTCTGCAGGGAAAATTTACGGGGCCAGAATGTAATGCCGCCCCGGAGGGTATCGGTTGCCTGATTCAGGGAAACCACAATGGTGTTCCAGAAAGGATAGAGGGTACATACGATAATCAAAACCATAACAAGGGTATTTATGGTTTGAAAAACAGTATTTTCTATTTTGGATAATGTCCGGACTTTCATTATATCAAACGCTCCTCATATTAAACGTTCTTCTCCGGCCCGCCTTGCGATCCAGTTGGCAATAAAAATCAGGGTAACATTGACCAGATTCTTGAACATCCCCGCGGCGGTAGCCAGGGAGAAGTTGTTGTTGCGGAAACCGAAGACCAGTACAAAGACATCAATGGTGTCGGACACATCCTGGATAAGCCCGTTCCGCAGGAGGTACTGGAGTTCAAAACCGGCGTTCATAATATTGCCGATGCTCATAATCATCATGATGATGATGGTAGGCTTTATTCCCGGCAGGGTGATATGCCACATCTTGTGGTACCGGTTACAGCCGTCGATCTCGGCAGCTTCGTAAAGGGTGGGATCGATACCCACAATGGCCGCCAGGTATATAATCGTATTCCAGCCCACCTCCTTCCATACATAGGTGGCGCCCACGATTCCCCAGAAGTATTTGGGAATGCCCAGCCACAGCAGGGGTTCCTTGATAAGGTGCAGAGCCATGAGGACTTCGTTGATCGCCCCCGAATCCGGGGATAACATGTTGGACACGAGGCCCGTTACAATGACCCAGGAAAGAAAGTGGGGAAGGTACGAGATGGTCTGAACAGCCCGTTTGAATAATACCTTTCTTAGCTCGTTGAGGAGCAGGGCAAAGGAGATGGCCGTAATATAACCCAGCGTCATGTTGATAAGGCTCATGCACACCGAGTTACGGATCGTTCGCAGGAACACCTGATCCCGGAAAAGGAAGATGAACCAGCGGAAGCCTGCCCATTCCTGTTTGAAGAAGGTTCGGGCGGGCCTGAAATTCTGGAACGCCATTGTCCAGCCCCAGAGGGGAATGTAAGAAAAGAGAATGACGTAAAGGATAAGGGGCAGGGACATGAAGACAAGCTGCCTTTGGAGAACCAGTTTTTGGAAAAAAGTTTTTTCCCCGTACATCTGTTTCTCCGCAGCCTTTATCATGTCCACACCCCTTTTAACAGGTTTTATTTAGAACTGTCTATAAAGTACCGGCTTTATGGACAGACGCTACTTACCGCCCCAGTCCTTGATCCGCTGGTTGAGCTGACCCTGCATATAGGCCTCGTACTGGGCAATGCCGTCGGCCTTCATCTGGTTCACATACGCGGCCCACTGGGTTTCAAACTGAGCGGGCGCGCAGGTAATCACCTGGGGCAGCATCTTCTTCATGGTCTCGGTAGCCTTCGCCATGGCCATCTGGGCTTCCGATCCGTCGGGAGGATTGGGCATGCTCCAGGTGGGGAACCACAACGTGTTGGGCGGAGGATCCTTGTCCATCAGTTCATTGGTGCTGTTTACGTTATATGCGGCAAAGAGTTCCTTGTCTTCAGGTTTCAGCATCGCTTCCCTTTCCGGATAGTACCAGGAAAGGTCGGTGGGATACCCGTCTTTGAAGGAGCCTTCCCACTTGGGGAACACATCCCGCATCAGGAGATTGGTGTTGGCAACCTGCCATGCATCGTTCTGCCAGTTGGCCCGCTGCTCCGGAGTCCTGTAGGGCTTCCTGCTTGAATCGTACTGCCAGTCCTGGCCTTCGATGCCCCAGCTTGCGGTGCGCTGGAATTCTTCACTCATGTACGCATTGATAAAGCGCATGATCCGGGCAGGATCTTTTGCCTTGACGCTGATGCCGCCGCCGCGTCCCAGGTTGGGAATGGGAAGGTTCCGGTAGCGGGGCTTAATGCTCTTGTCGAACACAATAGGCAGACCCGCAAAGCTGCGATTGTAACGTCCCGTATCCCGCAGGGAATAATCGGCCTGGTTGAACTGCCAGTACTGGTCATGCATGCCCAGCACCCGGCCGGAAGAGAGTTTTGCCAGATACTGATCGTAGTTATCCACGAAAGCCGTCTTGTCGATATAACCCTGGGCATTGAGTTCGTTGAGTTTTTTGAACCAGCGTTTTGAAATGTCCTGAGTAAAGAAGTTTTCATACTTGTAGGTTTTCGGATCCACCGTGCCGTTCCCCTCGTTGGGGTAACCTGCCAGGAAGTTCGGAGGATTCCAGAGGCAGAAGGCGTGCCAATCGTAGGTAAGGATAGTGAAGGGAATGGTTGCCGCTCCGTCAATGGTGGGATGTTTCTTCGCATAATTAATGAGAAGATCGAAATACTCATCCATGGTGGTAATATTGGGATAGCCTGCTTCCTTGAGGACTTCCTTCTGCACCCAGAGCGCGGAATCGTTGTAATCCGGCTGCTGATACTGGCCGTGAATGATACCGTAGTTGATCAGATAGTAGATGTGGCCGTCGGCAGGCCATTTGGCCTTTTCCCAGTTGCCGGAATCCTTGAGATGCCATTCGACATTGGGGGCTTCCTTTACTATAAGGTCTTCAAGGGGAATCATGGCGCCCGCATCGATGAAGTCCGTTTCATTAAGTTCGATGATATCCGGATAATCGCCTGAAGCGATCATGACGCCCCGTTTCTGATCCCGGTCGCCGACCAGAATGTCCCACTTGATGGTGACATTGAGCTTTTCCTTCAACAGCTTGTAGAATTTGTTGTCTGCCGGGGGCTGCTGCCGCTGGGCCTGGGTGAATACCGAAATTTCAATCGGATAATTGGGATCGCTTGAAGCCGCCTTCTGATCGTTTTTGCAGCCTAAAAAGGCCAGCGCGGCAATACAGAGGAGCATCAACACGACAATGGTTTTCTTCATAGTTTCCTCCATGAAAAATAATTTCCGGCGCCTTATGAATACTCAAAAAACACCTTACATCTAAGGTTGCTGTTCCAAAATCTGACATTTTGGAACAGCCTCACTTGATTATGATTCTATCATGGGCTTTGACGGGAAAGTATCAGGCGTTTTCCCTATTAATGGAGC
>JAITES010000063.1 GCA_031281925.1 Treponema sp.
TTTAAGCCCTATTACAGGGAACTCATCGCCCACTGCCACAGTCTGGGCATGCATTTCTGGCTCCACGCCTGCGGGAATATCAAAACCTTTATTCCGGATTTAATAGAGATTGGCCTGGATGTACTCCATCCCATTCAAAAGTACACCATGGACGAAAGGGAGATAGCCGCCCGGTTCGGAGGCGACCTCTGCATCTGGGCCGGCATGGATGTGCAGCGTACCATCCCTTACGGCAGCCCCGAAGATGTCCGCCGGGAAGTGCGCTTCATGTTCGATACCTATTACCGGAAATCCGGCCGCCTCATTCTGGCCGCGGGTAACAACATGACGGTGGACACCCCGCTGGAAAGCCTCCGCGCCCTTCTGGACGAAGCCCTGCTCTACGGGACCCGGCTTTGTTCGGATACGTAGGAATTCTGTCCATAAAATAACCGACTTTGGACAGACACTAGATAACCCGCTTCTCCTGCCACTTCCCGCTCTTCCATCTGGCGGCATAGCCTCCTCCCCTGACCAGCCATTCACAGACCATGGAGATCCACACGCAGACTGCGCCCACGCCGAAGGCGTATGCCAGGAGATAAGCCACTCCCACTCGGACAAGCCACATGGCATGGTGGAGACTATCATCGTATACTTTGCGTCTCCGGCTGCCCTCAGGGCAAAGGGGAGGCCGTAGGCGGGGATCCAGAAAACCATGGCGGCGGTGCAAAAAATTGTTCCAAAAAGCCGGCCATACGCGAGGCTTTCTGCCGACATGGCGAATAGTTTGAATACCAGAGGCATGGACAGGAGGTTCAGCGTGTTGAAGGAGATCATCGCAACATAGCTGTAAACCATGAGTTTTTTGGTATAGCGTTTTGCCCCCTCAAAGTCCCCGGCCCCCACCGACTGGCCCACCACGGGGATCATGGCCTGGGCAATGGCCATGCCGGGCAGATTTCCCATGGTCATGAAGATGTTGCCCACCGCGTTACCCGCTATGGCGGCGGCGCCGAAGGTAGAAACCAGCCGGGCAAGGGCCAGCTTGCCGACCTGAAATGTAGCGCCCTCAATACCGTTGGGGACGGCTACTTTGAGTATGCTTTTGATGATCGAAGGCAGAAGCCTGACAGGGTAAATTCCCCTGATGTTTATGGGGGCCTCTTTGAGGTTTTTATTGGGGTTTATAAGCAGGTACATAATGGCCAGGGCCGCAACAAAGCGGCTTATCAGGGTGGCTACGGCGGCTCCGGCCACGCCCCAGCCGCAGAGATAGATAAAAACGGCGTTTCCCGCAACATTGAGGACATTTATGAGAAAGGAGATCCACATGCCCACCCTGCTGTTACCCATGGCTCTGAAGAGGGCCGAGCCTGCCGAGTAGAGGGCGATGAAGGGATAGCTCAGAATCGTAAAGAAAAAATAGATTTCCGCTTCTTTCATTATTCCCGGGTCGATATGGCCATAGATAAGCCTTAAGACCAGAAGCCTGCCGGGAAACATGAGGAGAACAAGGGCTCCTGAAATAAGGATCGTGATGTAGACGAGCTGCTTCGCGGAGGCGGAAGCCCGGGGCAGATCCCGCCGGCCCAGATACTGGCTGCATACAACGGCGCCCCCGGTAGTAAGGGAGGAAAAAACATTCACTACCAGCACGTTGATGGAGTCTACCAGGGATACCCCGCCAACCGCCGCATCCCCCAGATGGGCGACCATCACGGTATCAATTATTCCTATCAGGACTATCAGGATTTGATCGATGATGAGGGGCCAAAGGAGCCGCAAAAGCCGGGATGTACTCCAATATTCATTCGGCTCCGAAGATTTCACCCTTTCATGCTATAAAATGGAACTCTACTTGTCTATATTGTGGAAAGAATATCCGGTACTTCAAAACATGGCTTTGATGATCTATTTTTGATCCAGTTCGGCTATTTCTTTCTTTATGCGGCCCAGATCCAGGGGATATGTGCCGTATTCCCGTATCAGCTCCACCCTGTACGCGTAGGAATCCGGGGAAACACCACTGGTAACCGGATGATCACTCTGGCAGATCCAGCCACCGCCCAGGGCGCTTTGCAGCTTGTAAAGGGCTTGCCGCTTGATACGGTTTCTGTCGCCGCTTTCGAGTTCCCGTACATCGTAGTTCCCCACAAAGCAGAGCCTCCCGCCGTAATCCTTCTTCAGATCCACCACATCAAGATGGGCCTTACATTCCACAGGGTTATAACCGTCAAGGCCAATGTCAATA
Source organism: Treponema sp. (assembly GCA_031281925.1). Classification (GTDB taxonomy): domain Bacteria; phylum Spirochaetota; class Spirochaetia; order Treponematales; family Breznakiellaceae; genus JAIRNJ01. Next base: position 2,234 of record JAITES010000063.1, read on the forward strand.
AAATCGTTGTAAATGAGGCTTGCATTGCCGCAGCCGTGGTATATAACCATAAGCCCCGCCTTGTGGCAGGCGTTGATTATCCGTTCGGTAATGGGCTTAAAATGTTCCCGCCAGATTGCAGGGCTAAAGAGCATGCCGTTAACATAAGCCACATCGCCCCAGACATACATTCCCGAAAGTCTTCCCCTGCTTTCTTCAATCTGGTATTCCGTGAGCCCTACCAGGAAATCGCCGAGCCGCTTCACAAACGCGCCGAACATCTCAGGTTCGGTCATCATCCAGATGAGGGAATTCTCCGTCCCGATGCAGCGCCAGAGGTATTCATATCCTTCGCAGATGGAGCCAAAAACGGGGAAATCTTTACAGTACGCGTCAACCCGCTCGGTCCAGGAGGGGATGTTTCTTCCTATAGCGTCCCCTACGCCGTTTATTTGATCGTCTCCGGTGCGGTAGAGCCGCCGTTTGTCCCTGGCGCTCTCGATAACGAATTTTTCCATTTCTTCCGGTTCGCTTACCGAAAATGCGTCGTAGTGGGGCATGGGCGCGGAACCGGATCTCCTGATTGTAGCGCCAAAGCCGGTGCGCAGTTTAATATTCACCCCATCGTCTTCGAGAATTTCAAAATCCCGGATTACCGGATCCATGTTAGGATTAACAACAATATAATCAAGATCGAATTTTCGGTATATGTCCAGATCATCTCCCCATTTTTCTTTTGCCTTTAACATAAAGCCGGTCCAGAAAAAATCGGAAACCGGTACCCGGTCACCTTCCTTATTGGCAAGCGCAGAGCGCATTCTTGCTTCTTTTTGTTCTTTTGTATTCATTGTTTTCTCCTCAAGTCCGGTCTTCCCAGGGTTTAAATTTCTTTAATCGCAGTGAAACACTTCTTCCGCGTCGGCCCACCACTCCCCTTCCCCGCAGGTATCCAGAGGTTTCTGGCAGGGCTTACAGACATCCCACCACTTCTGGGTTGCAGGATCGGCGGCCATTTTTGCCATATCGGCCTCATAATTGTTGCCGGTATACTCAAAGTAACTGAAAAGGAGGCCGTCCCGGTAGTAAATGGAATAATTGCGGATGTTGCATGTCTTAATCATGTTTAAAACATCCGGCCACACCGCGGCGTGGAGTTTCTTGTACTCATCAAGTTTTTCAGGACGGACGCCTATCACAGAACCATAACGTTTCATAGTTTTCTCCTGTTAAAAATATTCAGTCACACGCGATTTCCATCGCAATGTTCGCTATTTTTGTAAGTCTCGACGGATCGTAGTGTACGGTGCTTATGTCCTTGAAGATAATTTCCAGGGGACAGCCGTACTGCAGGGCCAGATCCTTTGTCTGCATTAGATCCTTTCTAACAGCCTCTTCGTCAAAATTATCCCATGCGAGGAAGGCCGGATTGGGCTTGCTGGAAAGGACATAGTCGCGGCCTAGCTGCTCGGCCATGCTCCGGCGGTCGGCCCAGGGGCTGACCGAAACCTTGCGGAGGTTCGGGATACGGCGAACCGCGTCCATCTTGTGTTCCAGGGGATCGCAGCAGCCGTAGTAGACAAGGCCGAAGCGGCTGAAGAGGGGCATGAGGTAGTCGATTTCATATTCCTCATACATGGCCGGTGAGACCGAGACGAGGGGCTGGGCCATGGCATACATCCACAGATCCCCGGTACGGGGCCGTTTGGGGTCAAAGCCGGCCGCGGGAAGTTCATCCGTCCAGGCGCCTGTGGTATGAATTGTAGCCTGGGGGTAACGGTAGAGGAGGCCCTGTTCCTCAAGCTGATCCAGCATGGACATATAGGCCGCCACAAGTCTCCCGATGAGCGCGTGCATTAAGTCAGGATTATCAACCAGGCCCATAAGGAGATCCGTCATGCTCATCCACATGCCGATAGGATCCCAGCAGGAGAGATAGGGGTCGTAACCCCAGCCTTCTTCGCGCAGGGGCATGATGCCGTCGAAGAGCCAGTGGGCCTTTTCCATGCGCCGCCGGGTTTCCGCCTCATCATGACCGACCACGGGCATCCTGATTTTTTGCATGACATCATCAACGGAACTGAACTGGTTTTTGTAATCGTGGCTCACGACATCGTTGGCCGCATCGGTGGCCAGGGTGTGCTCCCGGATTTTCATGCCGAACATGGAGCCGGGGAGGTTATTTACCGCGGTGGGAGCGTCGATCAGGGCCAGGGGAACGCGGATATAGTCTTCCACAACCATGTCTACAGGGAACTTTTCCCACTGATAGAGGACTTTGCGGAACCGGTCTTCGTAGAAACGGCAGAGTTCGTCGGAACATCTCAGGTTGAGCGCCTCATCGGCATTGAGTTCGTTCCAGCAGACCTGGTCTATCGTGACCATGGGTCTTTCCGGCGAAAGGCCGTTGAGCGCTCTCCAGAGCCGCTTTTTTTCTTCCTGTACCGGCAGGGCCGCAATTTCGGCAACTTTCAGGGCAAGCTCCCGGAGGATGTCTCTGTCTTGGTTAAGCGATTCCATATATCTGTAATACTCCAATTCGGAATTTAGCCGTAATATGTATCCAGAACATTCGTAACTATCCGCGCCCAGGCAAAAACATTTTCCGGGTTTCTGCCTACGGTACTCACATCCTTGAGGACAAACTCATAGGGACATTTGTTTGCCATGCAGACATCCACGGTTTCACTTATTTCGCGGCGCAGTACATCCTCGTCAATCCCCATTGCAACTGCCGCGGGATTCGGCTTTCGGGCTATAACGAAATTCCCGCCGCATTCTTCGGCCATCCGCCGGACGTCCGCCCAGGGGCTGCAGCCGATTTTTCTCATATTGGGAAATGTTTTGAGAATGTCCATGCAATTATCCATAGGTTCGCAGCAGCCGTAATACACAAGACCGAATTTCGACATGAAGGGCCGGATATAGTCAAACTCAAATTCTTTCCGCATCGCGGGGGATACCATGGAAAGGCACTGGGCCATCCCGCGATACCACATATCCTTGTATCTGACAGTACCGGTGTAATCTTCGGCGGGAAGTTCACTTGTATAGGTCGGGGTACAGTGCAGAGTTTCAATGTTCCAGTCAAGCAAACCTTGCTCAAGCATTTGGTCAAAAGCCGCAATGCCCAGTTCGGTAAATTTCGCCAGGGTTTTGTGAATAAACTCAGGCCTTTCAACGATATCTTCAAGGCAGGGGGTAACACCGCGGTACATAGAAAGCGAGTCCCATGTTGAAAGCCTGACAAAGTGTCCGCGGAGGGCGACATTGAGTATACCGTCAAAGAGTTCGCAAAGAGCCGCCATATTTTCCGTGTCGATTTCAGGATATGCCCTGATGACAGGAGTTTTGAGCGCATCCAGTTTGGCTTCGGTATCAAGCTGATCCTTATAGCCGTGGGAGACAACGTCATTATCCTTGTCCATTACCAGAACGTCTTCGTCTATGCCGATTCCTATACCGGTATTCGTATAGGCCTTCATCAGGTAGAGCGTGTCCTCTACAACCATATCAACCTGAAAATGCTTCCAGCGGAAAAGACTGCGCCTGAAAAAATCTTCCAGGATGCGGCCTTCTTCGGATTGGCAGTGCAGGGTAAGCTCTCCGTTCCAGTTCATTTCGTTCCAGGGAAGCTCGTCTATCAGCACCGGCGGACGGACAGGCTTTAGGGAGTGCATGTCTTTGCCGCGCCGGATGCGCTCGGCATTTGCAGGATTGGCTGCGATTTCCCTGTATTGTTTTGCAAGTTCGCGAAGAAGCCGCTTATCGGCGGCGGGCAGATTCCAGTCCGGTTTTAAGACCTCTTCCGGTCCGGCAAACCCAATCGCCCCACCGCTTAATCCGCCTACATTAAACAGTTTCCCCATATTGGTTCTCCATAAAGCGAACGGAGAAAACCGCATGGCGATTTTCTCCGCTGCATTTCAAAAACGTACTACCACTGCGGCGGCTGGAATCCCGCAACATTTCCCTTGGTGATAATGTCCTGGGCAAGGTATCCCAGTTCAGGAAGGGACTTGCCGTTGAAGAAATCGGCCATGGCCTTGACCACCGCCGCGCCGTCTCCTTCGGCGGTCTGATAGGTGATGCCAAGCACATCGCCCGCGGCAACAAGGTCCATCCCCGCCTTTGAATTGCCCGCCGCCACGATGAGAACATCGGTACGGCCGGCTTCCTTGAGTGCGTCAACCGCGCCGATGGCCTGGGCCGAATCGTCGGCCAGGAAGATGGCGTTGAGGTCTCTGCCGAAACGGGTAATCCAATCGGAAACGACTTGTTTGGTGGCCGCAGCGTCAAAGCCGGGGCTCTGAACATCCAGGGTCTTGATGTCAGGCGCATAGCCTTTTAGCTCAGTCCGGGGGCCCCACATGCGGGCAAAGTAAGGGGAACCGCCGGGATTATGGGTGATATAGGCAATACCGCCTTTTTTACCCATGGCGTCGGCAAGGTGCCGGGCAAGCTTCCGCATCTGGCCCCAGTCATCCGGACCGGTCCAGGTAACCATGTAGCGCATGGCTTCCGCTGTAGCAAGGGTGTTGGTCCCAAAGGCGGGAATACCGGACTGGTTGATCTTGCGGAACTGCTGGATCGCGGATTCGGCGTTGATGGGGATAACCCCAATGGCGTCGGGCTTTGCGTTGATCGCCTGATCGATCATCTGGTTCTGTACGTTCACATCCCAGTTCGGGGACATGGTTTTCAGTGTCATACCCAGGGCATCGGCGGCTTTTTGCGCGCCGTTGACGTAGGCAGTAGTCCAGGGATGGTCGCCATGTACGATGAGGATGATCTGCTTCCCGATGGAACCGTTGGCCGGGGATTTGGCAGGGGTGATTTTGGCACCCGCATTCCATCCGGCATATTCCATGTCGTACCAGTGCAGGGGATCTTCCTCGGGAAGGGCGTTGGGATCCGCAGGACGCTGAGGCACCTGTTTTGCCGACAGGGGCGGCATCAGTGCCTGACCGTCGGTACTCTTGACACCTGAATAATTCAGGGCCAGGGATTTCTCCAGATTATCACCGGCGACTCCGCCTCCGCTCTGTTTGCCGCCGCCGGCGAAGAGCAGGGATCCGCTGAGAGCCAGAACCACGAGAACCGTCAAAAACACGCGTTTCTTCATACATTCCTCCAAAAAGATAGATTCTATGCTAAAGGGCGGGCCTCAAAAGAGGATTACCCTGGCATACATTTCCTGCGCCGCTGCGCAAAATCCGGGTACCGTTCCGTTACACTCAACCGGGCCGGCCTTAGAGGGCCGTCAAGGCTTCCCCCTTGAAAGTTCCTCCAGAAGCTGCGCCCGCTCTCCGATCCGCTTTGACCTGAAGTAGTTGGTAATGGTCTCGTAGAAAACACAGGCCGCCAAAACCAGGCCGTTGGAGAGTATCTGTACCTCGTATTTACCAGAAAGGGAGGTAAGCACATTGGACATGACCATGAGGCCGTATACAGAAGCATAGGTATTCCACACACTGCCTTTTCCGCCCGAAGTGGAAGTTCCTCCGATGATCGTTGCCGCCAGGGCAACAAGGAGGGGAGAAATACCCTTTTCCCCAAGATTCGGCAGGGCGGAACTCTGACAGATGGCGAAGATGGCCCCGCCTATGGCGCAGGCGAGTCCGGAAAGGGTAAAGACCGAAATGGTCATGGCATCCCGTTTGATTCCCGCAAGCCATGCCGATTCTTCGTTCCCGCCTATGAGGTAGATGTTGCGCCCCCACCGGGTATTCCTCATCAGGAACGCTACGGCGATAACAAACAGGAGTACGAACACAACTTTGGGGGACAGGGGCAAAAAGCCAAGCTTCATATTGAGGAAGTCGGCAAAGGCAAAGTCCCCCTTGTCTCCGATTTCCGCGCCTCCGCAGTAAATGTACATGGCCCCCCGGAGCACAAACTGCATACCCAAAGTGGTGATAAAAGAATGTATCTTCGCCTTACTCACCAGGATACCGTTGAGGAAACCCACGAACAGGCCGGCTATGATGGCCACGCCAATCGAAAAGGCCCAGCCCCTCCCGGACAGGGTATGCATACCCATGGTGAGAACAGCTCCCATGTTTGCCATTGCCCCCACGGAAAGATCCATGTGGCCTGCTACCATACAGATGGTGAAGCCCAGGCCCAGCATCGCATAGAGCACGGTACTGTCGAAGATGCCTTTCATGTTAAAGGCCGAAAAGAAATTCCTCGCGAAGATGCCCATGATCATCATGATCAGGATAAGCAGATAAAAACGGTAACTATTGATAGTCTTGCCCAGGTTGACGTTCTGGCCGGCGACCTGTTTTTTTGTGTCCATTT
>JAITES010000066.1 GCA_031281925.1 Treponema sp.
GAGAATCCGCCGGTGACCCCGGGCGAGAAAATAATCCGCCCCCTGGAACCCTATGCCCCGCATATCCACGTCAACATAAAAAACCGAATCCGTTTTTTCCGAAGTCCCCAGGATCACAAAGGGAATGTTCCGCTCCTGGAATTCATCCTCAAAACGGTGATCCTTCCGGGGGTTGCAGAGGATGATCCCGTCCACCATTTCCAGGCCTTTGAGGAAGTGGCTGTGGGACTCGGCATCTCCGTAGACCAGACGGCTGAACATCAGCTGGTAAGCATTTTCCGCCAGGCAGTCCATGATCCCGTTCATGAGTCCCAGGTGATAGATGTTGTCCGAGAGATCCCCGTTTTCCATGCTGACGCACATGTTGATGATTTTTTTGGGTCCCCTCCGGGGGCCGGCATGAACGGGGGTATAATTCAGTTGCTTCGCGGCTTCGGTGATCTTCTCCGCCACCGGGGCGGAGATCTTTTTGCGGCCCGAGAAGTAGTAACTCACCGTTGCCGGGGTTACCCCGGCGGAAGCGGCAATGTCCGCAAGAGTGGCCTGCTTCAAAAATCCTCCCTGGAGATCTATACCTGTTCTGAAATAGGTTAATATTTAACCATATTTAAGCTTTTTGATTGAAATATTAACCAAACCATAATTGGTATTAACCTGTATTTCCGGATTTGTCAAGCAAATTTTTTACGGTACTCGCAGTTCAGATGCCGCCGCAGAGGGCATCGGCGTTTACTCTGAGAACAAGGCCTGGTTTACCCCTCTCCTGTTTTTTGCTATAATAATGGAAACGTTAAAAATGAGGAGTAATTCATGGACGTATCTGCATTGCAAAAGGCCCGCTATGCCTATCAGCCCAAGCTGCCCGCCTCTCTTTCAGGAGATGTGGAAGACATTGCCGTCAGGCTGGGCAGCCCTACCGAGGCAATTTCCGATCAGGGGGATCTGCGGCTGGTCTTTAAACATAGCTACGGCAAGCCGCTGGCGGTTTTTGAAAAGGGAAAGAATGACAGGATTAACCGTAAACTCAGCGTAGGGGTAATTCTCTCCGGAGGGCAGGCGCCGGGGGGGCACAATGTCATTGCGGGGCTTTTTGACGGGCTCAAAAAAGGAAACAGGGACAGTACGCTTTACGGTTTTCTGGGCGGGCCTTCCGGGCTTATCGAAAACAGAGCCCGAAAGATCGACGCCGATATGATGGACATGTACCGGAATACCGGCGGTTTTGACATGATAGGTTCGGGCCGTACCAAGATTGAAACTCCGGAACAGTTTGCGTCTTCCCTGGAAACTGCAAAGAAGCTTGGTCTTAATGCGGTGGTGATTATCGGCGGGGATGATTCCAACACTAATGCTGCGCTGCTTGCGGAATATTTTATTGAAAAGGGTTCGGACATTCAGGTTATCGGCTGTCCAAAGACCATAGACGGGGATCTTAAAAACGAATATATCGAAACTTCCTTTGGTTTTGATACCGCCTGCAAAACCTACAGTGAACTTATCGGCAACATTGAACGGGATGCCAATTCCGCAAAAAAATACTGGCACTTTATCAAGCTGATGGGCCGGGCGGCAAGCCACATTGCGCTGGAATGTGCCCTGCAGACCCAGCCGAATGTATGTCTTATTTCAGAAGAGGTGGAAGCAAAAAAACTGTCTTTGAGTCAGGTGGTAGACATTGTGGCGGATTCCGTTGTAAAGCGGGCGGAAAACGGGGAAAACTTCGGCGTGGCGCTTATTCCCGAAGGGCTTGTGGAATTCATCCCGGAAATGAAAAAACTCATCGAAGAACTCAACGATGTTCTCGCCTTCCACGCGGAAAAATTTTCACAGATCGATTCCTTTATCGAACAGCTTTACTTTCTTGAAAATACGCTTTCCGACGCTTCGGTAGCGATACTAAAAGACCTTCCTGCGGATATTGCCAAGGAGCTTCTTGCCGAGCGCGATCCCCACGGCAACGTGCAGGTAAGCCGCATAGAAACAGAAAAACTGTTGATAGGCATGGTTGAAAAGAAACTGGAAGTTCTCAAAAAACAGGGCGCATACAGGGGCAAGTTCAGCGCACTGGGGCATTTCTTCGGCTACGAGGGCCGCTGCGCCTTTCCCTCTAACTTTGATGCGGATTACTGTTATAGTCTGGGCTACAGCGCCTTTGCTCTCATTGCATCGGGGCTTACAGGCTACCTTTCCAGCGTGCGGAACCTTACCGCCCCGGCTTCCGAATGGACGGCAGGAGGGGTGCCTCTTACCATGATGATGAACATGGAGCAGCGCCACGGAACCAAGAAGCCTGTGATTAAAAAGGCTCTGGTGGAGCTTGACGGGAAACCGTTCAGGGCATTTGCCGCGGTACGCGGGGAATGGGCGCAGAAAACCTGCTTCCTTTTCCCCGGCGCAATCCAGTATTACGGGCCTTCCGAAGTCTGCGATCAGCCGACAAAGACGCTGATACTGGAAAGAACTTGAAAACAACACTAAAAATACAGGCCCTCATTCTATTTTTTTTCCTTTCAGGCTCTCTCCTCTACAGCCAGGCCGCGGCAGACAATGCGGCAAAACCGGTAAGGAACATACCGCTTAAAAAACTGAGTCTCTACTCTTCCGGGACGGCTTTTTTTGAGCACAGTATCACTGTTGAAGGCAGGGCGGTACTGGTTCTGCCGTTTCAGTACGGCGCCCTTAACGATGCCCTTAAATCCCTCACGGTAAAAGATCCCGCTTCCGCCGAAGGGCCCCTGGCCGGTTATGCTTCGGCAAATGCCGCAGGCGGCCAGGCTCAGGCGGCGGACCTTTCGGCCGGTCCCGGCCTTCCGGAAATTATCGGCCGCCTGAAGGGTGAAGAGATCAGCGTAGAACTCCTCCGCGCCCGGGGGAACACCGTTTCGGATACGGAAAAAATTACGGGGAGGATTCTTGCGTCCGAAAGGCGGGAAAGTCTTCCGGGCGGCGAATACTGGCTCAGCCTTCTCGGCCCGGAGGGGATGAGGCAGATCCCCTTCAGAGAGATACGTTCCTTCTCTTTCGCCAGTCCCCTGATTCAGCAGGACTTTAACAGGGCCCTTGATGTAACAATGGCCGAATCAAAAACAAAAAGGGAAGGCAGGGAAATTACCGTGCAGCTTCAGGGCAGCGGCAGGCGGGAAGTTTCCCTAAGCTATGTTATCCCTGCCCCGGTATGGAAGATCAGCTACCGGCTGAATCTTGCCGGCCCTTCCGCAAATACAGGCAGGCTGCAGGCATGGGCCATCATCGACAATGACAGTGATACCGACTGGGATCAGGTGGAACTCTCCCTCAGGGCGGGAAGGCCGGTATCCTTTGTGCAGAATCTCTACCCGCCCTTCTATCTTGAACGGCCTGTCCTGCCCCTTTCCATCGCAGGCTATGCGGAAGCGGAAAGTTATGAGCAGGGCATGGCATCCCGTGATTCCCTGATGGAAGCCCCTGCGCTAAACTCCATGATGAAACGGAGCGCCGGCGCTTCACCGGCCTACGCAAGCGAAGAATCCATGGCCGCACCTCTCCCCGCGGCGCCTCCTGCAAGTCAGAGCGGAGAACCTGAAGTTTTTGATTTTACGTTTGCCAAACCGGTAAGCATAAAGGCCCGCTCCGGCGCAATGCTCCTGCTGGCCGACACCGGCCTTGAATGCCGCAAGCTTCTCATCTTTTCCGGACAAAAGGCCCTCTCCTCCTCAATCAATCCCCGGCTGGGGCTGGAGATAAAAAACTCTTCGGGTCTCAGACTTCCGGCAGGTCCCGTCAGTATCAATGACTCAGGCTATGCGGGGGACGCGCTTTTAACGTATCTTTCCCCGGACGAAAAACGCTTTATTTCCTACGGGGAGGATCTTTCGGTTACAGGAAACGGAGCGGCTTCTTCGTCCCGTATTTTAAGCGGCGTTAAGCTTTCCCGGGGACTCATAAACGTCACCCGCAAACAGATTCTGGAACGAAACTATACGATTAAAAATTCGGGCAACGAGAAAAAAACAATCATCATCGAACACCCGATCAACAGGGGCGCTGTTTTAACGGAACCGTCTTCCTTTGACGAGGAGACTTCCGGCCTCTACCGTTTCGAGCGGACGCTTCCGGCCAATTCACAGTTCGTGTTTACCGTAAGGGAAGAAACCCCTCTCTACGAGAGAATAAGTCTCCTCTCCAGTTCCCAGGACACCCTGCTCAGCTGGGCTTCCAATATGGAAGTGTCTTCCCGGGTGCGCTCCGGCCTGGAGGAGGCTTTCAGGCTCAAACAGGCTGCGGACAGGGCCCAGGCAGAGGCCGGCGAAATTGCAAACCGGCGCAATGCCCTGCTCTCCGAGGAAGAACGCTTCCGCAAAAACATTGAAACATTCGGCAGGGACAGCGCCGAAGGCCGCAGCTACATTGAACGGCTTTTAAGCCTTTCCTCCGAACTTGACAGTCTCTCTGCGGAGAGAACGGCCGCGGAAGCCGGGGCGAAAAAGGCAAAGGAAACGTACGAAAACTACCTTAATTCACTGGAACTCGAATAAAAGTCTGTCTATAATGTAGACACATTATAGACAGACTACCTTAAAACCTAAAATGAATAGGCCAGGCCGAGCTTAACAAAGTTATTGTGGCGGTACTGGCCGAGTTCCCCGCTTTCGTCTCCGCCGAAGATGCCCCCGGACAGTTCAACTTCCACGTCCCCCCTGGTCCAGACAATGGCAGGAATAATGTAGCAGTCCATATCCTCCACTCCCCAGATGACTGTATTTTTGAGTTCAAATTCCTCACGGAAGAGTTTTTTGGAGAGGACAAAGGTAAAGCGGGTCTGCGTCATGTCTGTTCCGGCCTCGGTGTCGATTGCACGGTTACTGTCGATCTTGTCATTCATGAGCCGTATGCTTTCGTTGCACTGGAAATTGCCGTTGATGCCCCAGAAGAGATCTCTGTCAAAACCCAGCGACCAGAGCAGCGCGGGATTGTATACGGCGCCGTCATCTCCGGCAATGTCGGAGGTGATGTTGGCGGCAAGTTCCGCACGGAGGTTGAAACCGGCAATGACTCTGGCGTAGTCGGCCCCAATCTGGTGGTAGCGGTTGTAGCGTATATCCGGCCCCAGGGCAAAGGCTGCGGCCGCGTTTTTGAGATCCTCTCCCCAGGCTGCAGCGGCCGCGGCGTGGGCCTGGGCATCTTCCCCGTAGCGGCCCGCTTCGGCGGCGTATTCCGCGGCAGCGGCCATGTCTCCAGCGGCGGCGGCTGCCGCGGCTTTTGTCTGCGCTTCCTGGGCGGAGGCGGCAGCCGCCCTTGCCGCTGCGGTTTCGGCATCAAGATTATCCTTGGCGTTTCTTGCGTCCTTCGCGGTTTTCATGGTAACCGAGGGCCTCTGTATAAAACCGGAGTAATACTGCAGGCCCAGATCGCTGGAACCAAGGGTCGTGGTAAAGCGCAGGCCGCCCTGCGTGTATTCAAGCGTTTTAAGATCATTGGAAAGACCGTCTATGGTATTGTTAATGATGCTGTTAAAGGAGTCCCCGTCCATGAGGCCGCCCTGAACAATGGCAGGATCGATAGACCCTATCCCCTCAAGAATTTCTCCGGGCAGCCGGGTCAGCATGGCAGGCGCCCAGCGGTCGTTTTGGGAAAAACGCTGCCCTTCGAACCAGGGAATCCATACAGCCTCTATCTTTGAAAAACTGCCGAGACTGTAGGAAACATGAAGCATGGGCCGGGCAATCTTTATGTCGTTTATGCTGGTCATCCTGCTCAGGTTGCTGTAATCCAGGGGATTAACCACATCCAGAGGACCCAGGCTGTCGGCCTTTCCCCAGGTAAGTTTCCTCAGGCCCCCTTCAATACTGAAATTGCCGAACCATGCCCGCACATAGGCCTCATCAAATTCGAGACTCTCCGCCGGTTTATCGAAATTCGGTTTCACATTGAGGTTGATGATTCCGTCGGCATTTGAACCTGAAACGTTAAAGTTGAGGGAACCTGTAAAGAGTTCGCCCATCTGCACCTTTTTAAGGTTTTCCCCGTCGGAGAGATCCTCCCCGTACATAAGGAGTTCCGTCTTTGCCTTGCCTCCGATCTGCACGGGACTTCCCGCTGCGCCGGAAACAGCAGAACTTCCGCCTGATGAACCATCCTCTTCATCGGAAAAACCAAAACCGAAATCATCCTGTGCGGCAAGGGGAGACAGCAACATCAACAGAAAACCAAACAGGATACCCGCACATAAAATATTTTTCATCGCCAATGCCTCCGCTAACGGGCTCTCCCCGTTTCAAGATAGGAAGTGGTAAATACACTTTCAGGAATGGGATCGTCATACTTTATAATATCCACATTGATCGTGGTGGAAGTTCCCGCGGCAAGGGTGCTCATTTTTGTAGCCGTGGGGGTAATATAACCCTGCACATCTTTTGCGTTAAGTACCTCCAGAATTTTTACCAGCGTATTTTTTTTGTCGTAGCACTCTATCTTCCAGTTCAGTTTTGAATCCCTGTCGATCCAGAGCAGCATCCTGGAATACTGATACGAAGCATCCTTTGGTTTTGATTCAATCACATGGCAGGGATGGCCCTTGAAATCCTCCTCGCGGAGCAGGGTGTGGGTATCAAGGTCGGCATTGCGGTTTGAAGAACTCACGTCGTCGTAGGAAAGATCTGTCCCCATGAAACTTCCTGAACCTTCCGAAGAAGAAATCCTGCGGACTTTGTTCAGGCTCGGCAGGTATATCCACTGATCGTCCGCGGCTCCCTGGTTTTCCATGGTGAGGAAACGGGTTCCCTTTACACTTGCGGGCTGCTGAAACACTATCACCGCGCGATCCCCTTTGGCCCCCTTTTTGCTGTACTGATCGATGAGCCGTTCGGCGCTTGAACCGTCCTTTGACGTGATCACCCAGCGGGTACGGGCGGATGTCGTCTCCGCCTTTATCCTTTCCCTTGAAGCGGCAATAATATCATTGGCGCCTGTCTGGGAAAACACATTTACTGCTGAAGCCAGCAGAATTGACAGAATGACCGCATTCTTTCTGTTCATTTATTTCCTCCTTTCAATTCCGGATTTATTTAATCTTACGATTATTTAATTCCTGATTATAGATAAATTTCGGCCTGAAAATCAAAAGCAGCACCGGTATGACAACAAGACCCGAAAGGGCGCTTATCATCATCGACATGGCGACAAGAAACCCGAATTCCGCCAGCATATTGAATTTGGAAAAACACAGGACGGCAAAACCGAGACCCACCGAAAGGGCGCCCACGATAATCGCGGAACCGGAAACATAATAGGCGCCCCTGAGGAAATTCCCCTTTCCGCCGTACTCCAGATACTCCCGCTTGAAGGCGTCCATGAAGTGGATCGTGTAGTCAATTCCCACTCCGATGGAGATGCTGGAGATCATGGCGGTTGCGAGGTTAAGTTTTATTTTGAGGTAGCCCATGATGGCGAAGTTAAGCAGAGTAAGTATAGAAAGGGGAATGGTACTGATGATCCCCGCCGAAACGGAACGGTAGGAAATTGCCACAATAAGGAACATGGCAATAATTGAAAAGATGATCGAAATAAGCTGGGACTGCACCACCAGGGAATTGACCGCTCCTTCCACCAGAGCCGAGCCGCCGACGGTAACCTTTACGTTGTCCGGAAAATTGGCGGCGACAAAGTTTCTGATTTCCTCTACTCCCCTGTCCGTATCTTCCTGCCCGATGGTTCTCAACTGAATGGTAGTCTTTATGGCGGTCGGATCGATGGGCTTATTTGCATAGTCGCTGATATTTCCCGAAAGGAGTACCAGATAATTGGAAACCAGCGTTGCCAGCTCCTCTTTGGTTTTTTTCCCGTAGCGCCCCGGATCTTCGGGCACTTCATAGTACGCCGCCCCTTCATGGTTGGTAAGGGCATTGAAGGAACGCACCAGGTCGCCGGCGCTCATGTTTACGCTGCTTCCCGAAAAGGCGGCCTTTTCCAGAAGTTCCGATATTTCAGCGAGAGTAGCGCTCTTCTCTTCCGGGGCATTGTACTGCGGTGGAATTCCGGTTTCCTCAGTTTCATCTCCTCCGGTTTCACCGAAACTGCCGAAACCAAAAGCGTCTCCCTCTTCTTCAAAGCCAAAACCGTCCTCTTCGGCCTCAAAGACGAATCCGAAACCGTCTTCTTCCGCGGGGGCAGAAACGGAGGCCTTTATGCCTTCCGGACTTTCATCGACATTGAAGACCTGATTTATCCGCTTTACAAGGTCGGTAAAACCCATGGTCTTGCCGACTTCCGGCACCTTGGCTTCAAGATACGCAGAAAGTCTGTCCATGGCGCCGAGAGCGTCAGGATGGAGGACGGCGCCGGAATCATCGGCTTCCACAACAACGCTTACAATCTTTGAACCGCCGAATTTTTCCCGGATGAATTTATCGGATTTAAAAATATCCGTGTCGGCCCTGAAATATTCCACCATCACATTATCAATGATGATCTTTGAAGCCCCGTATATCCCCAGACCCGTGATGATCACAAGAAGGCAGAGTACCGGCCAGCGTTTCTCCACGATACCGGAAAGCGCAATGGCGATTTTTTCGCGCACGGGCCCCTGCCCGCCCTTTCCGCCTGTTGTCCACAGTTCCTTCATGGGCTCAGGTCCGCGGATGATGAGGATTGCGGGGATCAGCGTAACGGTAATGACGAAGGATACCACGATCCCGAAGCTGGAAAAAAACCCGAATTCCTTTATCGGCACAACCCTGGTGAAACAGAACGACAGAAACCCTGCAAAGGTAGTAAGGGCTGCAAGGAATATGGGTTTCCCGGTTTTTTGAAAAATATGGTAAACCAGAGCCCGGTGATCCTCATCACTCATCGTGCCGTGCTTAAGGCCCATGTCTTC
>JAITES010000096.1 GCA_031281925.1 Treponema sp.
GATTATGGCATCCTATATCCTGGCCCACGATTTGGGAACCTCCGGCAACAAGGCCACCCTCTTTTCCCTGGACGGGAAAATGGACGCGGGCGTACTCTACGAATACCCGGTCTACTATCCGGGGCCGGGTTTTGTCGAGCAGAAGCCTGAAGATTTCTGGCAGGCGGTCTGTGTTTCCACCAAACAGCTTCTGGAGCAGGCGAAGGTTTCCCCCGGAGACGTAGCGGCAGTGAGCTTCTCCGGTCAGATGATGGGCTGCCTCCTTGTGGACGCCCGGGGCAATGCCCTGCGGAACATCATCATCTGGGCGGATACCAGAGCTTCCGAACAGGAAGCGGCCATGGTAAAGGCCCTGGGCATGGACTATGTCTACAAGACTACGGGCCACCGGATCAGCGCCTCCTATTCCGCCGCAAAACTCCTGTGGGTACGGGATCACGAAAACGAAATCTTCAAACGCACCGGAAAGATGATCCACGCAAAGGATTACATCATACTCCGGCTTACAGGAAATATCGTAAGCGATTACAGTGACGCATCGGGAACCAATCTATTTGATCTAAAGAAAAAAGAATGGGACAAAAGTATTCTGGATACCCTTGGCATACCTCTCTCCATGCTCCCCGAAGTCCTGCCCTCCACGGCAAAAGCCGGAACTGTCAGCGCTCAGGCGGCCGGGGAGACCGGTCTTCTGGAGGGAACTCCGGTGATTACAGGCGGCGGAGACGGCAGCTGCGCCTGTGTAGGCGCCGGGGTGGTGAGCGAAGGAAATACGTACAATGTACTTGGCTCCTCTTCCTGGATTTCGCTTGCCAGCAGGGAGCCTGTCTACGATCCTGAAATGCGCAGCTTTACCTGGGTACATCTGGATTCAAAACTCTACGCCCCCTGCGGAACCATGCAGGCTGCGGCCTATTCCTACAACTGGTACAAAAACACCCTCTGCGGCGGAGAAATCGCAGAGGCTGAAAAAAGGGGAATCGATCCCTACAAGCTGATCGACGAAGGGGCCGCTGCCTCTCCCGCCGGATCGGGAGGCCTCCTCTACCTTCCCTATCTTCTGGGTGAACGTTCCCCCCGCTGGAACCATTCCGCCCGGGGCGCCTTTGTGGGCCTCTCGGTAACCACCGGCAAAGGAGACGTTTCCCGCTCGGTGCTTGAAGGAGTCGGTTTCAACCTCAAGGTGATTCTGGACATCGTGGAGAAAGGCGCTCCCGGCGGAAAAATTGACGAGATGATCATGATAGGCGGCGGGGCCAGGGCCAAGGCATGGCTGAGGATACTGTCGGATATATGGCAGAAGCGACTGGTCGTTCCAAAATACACCGAAGAAGCCACAAGCCTTGGGGCGGCAATCTGCGGGGGAGTAGGCATAGGCGCCTTCAGGGACTTTTCCGTGATCCGGCAGTTTAACCCCCTGCTGGACACGATAGAGCCTGATCCTGCACAGGGGCCGCGTTACAAAGATCTCTACAGCCTCTTCAACAAGACCTACGAAGCCCTTACCGGGATATACAGCGGCCTTGCGGAATTCAACCGCAAATGGCCTTCCGCGGTTTAAATTTTTTTCGAGTCTGTTAAATTCTTCCTCAAAATATGATAATCTTTGGATGAGGAGTTTTTATGCTGCGTAATATCCCCATAAGCATCCGTATCATCGGTATGATTTTAATTCTTGTTTTATCCATTACCGCTCTCGTGGTAATTACCTATGTAACTGCCGTTCAGATTAACGAAGAGGGTATCGCCGATGCCGCAAAGATAATGCTTGAAGGCCAGGAGGAAAAGATACGGCTGGGCACTCAAACCATGGCAGTAGCCCTGAGCAAGGCCCTGGATGGGGTTTCCGACCGGCAGGAACAGCACGATATCATCAGTTCCTATATCAAGGACTATCGTTTTGAAGAAGATCAGTCCGGATACTACTATACCTATATAGGAACGGTTATCTTTATGCACCCCACCCTGCCCCAGCGGGAAGGGGAGGATCTGGGCAACACAGCGGACAAGAACGGGATCTACTATGTACGGGATCTCTATGAAAACGCCCGGAAAGGCGGCGGTTTTGTTTCCTTTACCTTCCCCAAACCGGGACCCAGCGGAAACATGCAGGACGCTCCCAAACTCGCCTATGTGGAGTACATTCCCGGCACGGATATCTGGATCTCTACCGGTATCTATGTTGATAACATTGATGCGCACCAGGCGGAACTAAGGGGAGAACTCTCAAAAAGCCTTTTTCACCGTATAGCCGTCATAGTTCTCGGCGTCGGAATTCTCCTTGTGCTGATATTGCTGCTCTGTATACTTATTCTGCGTTCGATCAGCAAGCCTCTCAAGGAAACCGTCGGCGCGGCCCGGCAGCTGGCCGCAGGGAATCTTGATACCAGTCTCAACGCCCTCGGAAGGGATGAAATTTCCCATCTTCAGCGGGCCTTTATGGATATGGCCCGGAGCCTTAGTTCCAGTCTCAATACTTCCCAGATCAAGGAAACGGAAGCCCGTTCCCAGGCGGAGGAAGCCCGGAAAGCCAGCGCTACCATTATGGAAGTCGCAAGTCAGGTGGGAACCGTTTCCCATGAAGTAGAGGAAAGAGTTACCAGTATTTCACGCAGTTCTGCGGGCGTAAAGGACGGGAGCCTCAACCAGGCCGAAAGGATCCGGGGCATTCTTGCGTCCATAGAGCGTCTGAGTACCGGGGTGCTGTACATTGCGCAAAGCGCCGAAACCGCGGCCGGCCAGTCCCGAATGTCCAACGAAAAGGTGGAGACCTCAGTCAGCATGGTACGGGAATCGGGCAAGGCCATAGAAAATATGCACAACCTTGCCCAGAGCCTGACGGAAAATGTACACAAGCTGGGGGAACAGTCCAATTCCATCGGGGATATTATGAAGGTTATCTCCGATATTGCCGCCCAGATCAACCTTCTGGCAATGAATGCCTCGATAGAGGCCGCTCATGCGGGAGAAGCGGGCAGGGGTTTTGCTGTTGTGGCAGGAGAAGTGCGGGCCCTGGCGGAAAAAACCAAGGCCGCGGCCCAGGAAGTGGAGGGCAGCATCAAGGACATGCAGAAATTGGCGGAGATCAACATAACAAGCATGGATACTGCGGTCAACTCCATTGCCCAGGTAACGAATCTTTCGGAAAAAACCGTAGTATCCCTGACGGAAGCCCAGGATACCGTAAAAGACGTCATGATGCAGGTTCAGTCAATTGCCGCATCTGTCGATGAACAGTCCTCCTCCTCCGGCGAAGTTACCGCCCTGGTGAATGAGGTTTCCGGCATTGCTTCGGAGAATGAAAAACTGGTCAACGAGGTGGATGAAGAGCTTCAGGCCCTTCGCAGCAAGTCGGATGAACTGCTGAATCTGGTAACAAAACTCCAGGGGAATCAGGAAGCCCGGGAACCTTCATCTACGGCGCTTTAAAAAGGCCTCCACCGCCCGACGGGTGGAATCAAAGGCCAGCTCTTCGCTTTTTATCTCTTTTGGGTCCGCAAAACGCAGACCCTCGATCTCGGCAGGCTCCAGCCGGAAATCTTCTTCTCTTAATCCGGGCGCTTCCACGGTAAAAAAGAGATCGCAGGTGTAGTATACGATGCCCTTGTAGGGGTAAACATTGGGGAAACTGGCAAACAGTTCAAGCTTTGCGTCTCCGGGCGGCTCCCAGCCTATCTCTTCCCGCAGTTCCCGGCGCAGACCCTCCAGCGCCCCTTCGCCCCTGTCCACAAAGCCCCCCGGCAGATCCAGCCTGCCTTTTGCAGGCTCCTTGCCCCGGACGAGAAACAGAACTTTCCCCCCGGCTTGTATCACGCAGCCGGTAGCCGCGGCAATATTGTGATAGTAGGTAAAGCCGCAGTCGGGACAGCGGAACACCTTTTCCCGCTCAAAACGGATATTTTGGGAGGCGCAGGAAGGACAGTAACGGAACATGGCTTTACTTTATCTGTGCGGGCCGTTTCCTTCAAGTGCAGATTATAGGAATATGCCTTTTCCTCCTCCGATTTTCCGGTTAAGATACCCAGGTGGATCATGCTTCTTCAGATGAACGCAGCGTAAACGCAGAAAAGTCTTTTGTCCTCGCTTCCGCCTTATTTCCGGAGGAGGAGTGGGTCTTGAAGGAGCCGAATATCTGGGTAGCGAAAAGCCGCCTTTCTGAAGAATTCAAAGAACCGAACAAGTGGGAGCGGGAGATGTCACAGGTGCGGATTTTGACTGACCGGGGAAGCGCGGCGTACTTTTTGCCGGAGAAGCAAAACGATGACAGGGGTAAAATCTATGCCGATACAGTCATAAACGGAGAAGTAACCGAACTGAAAACCGTATCCGGGAGCCGTACAACTCTCGGCACGGACTTCAGGCAAGGTTATCACCAAGGTGCCGCTCTCATCAAAAATTGTATTGTTACAGAGAAACATTCGGTTTATATTCGCCTGCTGTCTGACCTCTCTCCCGGAAGCGTCAAGGCCAAAATAGCCGGGGAACTAAAAGGCCGGTCCGGTAATGGGACGGTCATCTGTTATTTTGAGGTTTCCGGTCTACTTTGTTACTGGACGTATGATGAACTGCGGGCAATAATTGGCATGGGGCAAAAAAAATCGCCCGGTCCTGCCTAAGCGGAACCGGGTTCGGCAGGCCGGGATAGTGCCGTATCCGCAGATATGCACCAGCCCAACCATACTATAATACTACTCTCAAGCATCGGCAAAGTCAAGACGGAGGGCGCAACACGGAGGGCATGGTTTTTGGGCCGCGAGTAAATTACCTGATGTTTTTTATCATTATTTTTTCAGTAAACTATTGCCTTTTTGACAAAAAATAGTCATATTAAGTATATGGAAATGCAAACAGTATACGGCCCGGACAGAAGGCCGCTGTTTGCAGTCCGAATACTGAAATTTAGCGCAGAGAGAACGTACCGCGTTGTTTTGCTTGACAGCTTGTATTCATCCGGCGGTTATGTTATGCGACGAGCCTTTCATCACCTTCTCTCTCTGCGCTTTTTTTTCAATTTTACTTGACATTACCCGGCAAAGGGTTTATACTTCCTCTTGGCTATAGTCTTATGCCTTTAGCCATAGTATCTAAAAGGGAGCTTTTGCCGTGTTCGCACAACCATCCACACGGTTCTCGAACGGGGGGGGGGGGGGGGGGGGGGGGGGGGGGGGGGGGGGGGGGGGGGGGGGGGGGGGGG
>JAITES010000149.1 GCA_031281925.1 Treponema sp.
CCTGCAAAGGTAGTAAGGGCTGCAAGGAATATGGGTTTCCCGGTTTTTTGAAAAATATGGTAAACCAGAGCCCGGTGATCCTCATCACTCATCGTGCCGTGCTTAAGGCCCATGTCTTCGATATAGTGAATCACCACATGGATGCCGTAGGAACTTCCCATGGCAATAAGGATAACGGGAAGCACCGTGGAGAGGACCGACATCTTGATTCCGAAAAGGGGCATGGCCCCGATTGACCAGATCACCGCAATAAGCACCGCCACAAGGGACAGAGCCGTAGCAGTAACCCTGCGGAAAGGTATAAACACAATCGCTATCACGATAAGGATAACCAGGGGAATGAGAAGCGTCAGATCCGCATTGACGGCCTCGTTGATGGTGGCGCTTATCACGGGGATTCCCGTTACATAAACCGTGGCAACGCCGTCGAACATCTCCCTGGCGGAATCCCTCACCTGCATGAAGCTGTTTATCACTTCAGTACTTCCGCCTTTTTCTATGGGAATGTCCAGGGGGACCAGCACCTGGGTAGCGGTAAAGTCGTCGGAGACAAGAGCCCTGTCATAGAGCTTCCAGGAAAGTATTTTCCGTTTTATCTCTTCAATTTCTTCCCGGCTGCCGGAAAAATCATCCCCCACTATGCTTTCCACGAGGATTGAGTCTCCGGAACCGGATATGTAATCCGCGGTCATGATGGAGCTTACATCTCCGATAATATCAATCTCCTCGATCTGCGCTACATATTCCTTCAAAATCCGCAGGAATTCCGCGTCAAAAATAGTACCGTACTTCCTTTCGAGCCCTACCAGGATGAAGAGGGAACTCCCAAAGGTATCATCTATGTGGGCGCTGACTATGCGGGCAGGATCGTCGGGTGGCACAAAACGGAGATTGTTATTGTCAAGCTTTACTCCGGGAAGCTGCAGGGCAAAAAAAACGGTAATTAATCCAATGACGGCGATGATAAGCCAGGGATGTTTGAAAAGTTTATACATGAATTCCTCACTTCTTTAAATTTTCCGGATCCGGCAGCAAAAGCTGCGAACGGTCAACCCCTTCTACCGTAATGCCCCGGAGCATCATCTGCAAAAGACTCTTGAGATCTTTCAGCATGGTTCTGACGTTCCTCGACGATTTGGGCATCTTTACCGTGTTCTCGACTATATATGAAAAGATAAAAAGAATGGTTCTGGCAATAACCCCCGGGTTAATGCTGCTTTCGAAGATACCTTCGGCCCTCCCCTGTTCAATCACCCTCTCGATCATGGTGTATATGACAAACGATGAACCGGATTCGGCCTTCTCGGGATTCTCGTTGATCGGGAAAAAAGGAAAACCGGCCAGCATATACTGCTTCATGCTGAATATCACTATCATGTCGTCGGAAAGCCCAAACAGATCCATGTAGGCCTTCCAGAAGAGGTGTATCAATTCCAGCGCATTCAAATTGGGCGTAACCAGGGAATTGAAATACTCTATGAACCGTTCGGTGGCTTCGTTACAAATTTCCTGAAAGAGGATACTCTTGCTGGGAAAATAGAGGTAGAGAGTCGCCTTGCTCAATTCGGCTTTTTGAGCTATATCCATCATGCTGACTTTCTCCGCCCCGTATTCGACAACCAGATCCCGTGCGCAACGGAGGATGGCGTTCTTCCTCTCCGACCTTTCCCGTTTCCTGCGTTCATTTATTCCCATCGAATATGACTCCCGGTTAGTATATTTCCCATAGTCGAATAATAACCACGATCCCAATATATACATATAGAAAAGCAAAAGGTCAATATGCTAGAATTAAAGAAATGAAGAAATTTGTTTGTCCTGCAGTCCTGGCTCTTGTTCTTTTTGCCCTGGAAGCCTGTTCAAGCGACCCCGGATCAGTTACGGAAGCTGAAATTCCGGAAATTTCCGAATCTGAAACAGCGGAAACGGAAGTTTCTGCCGGAGCGGAACCGGACGAGATCCTTTCCCTGCCTCCGCCGGAAGAATCGCTTCCCGTATCGGGCTTCCGGGAGGTATGGGGTTATCTGCTTGCGAACAGGGAAGACGCCCTCAAACCGGATATGCCCCTCACCGACATCGGCTATTTCGGGGCGGAGATCGACTATTACGGCAAGCTGACCGACGTACCGAACCGGTTCAAGATCCATTTCAACGGACGGGTTCACCTTGTTGCAGTCTGTAACAGTTATTCGCTTACACACTTTGTCCTCAAAGAGAACAGCGCGGAGCGTGAAGCGCTGATACGGGATCTTCTCGATGAGACCCGGCGTTTTGACGGTCTCCAGATTGATTTTGAAAATATCCCGAAACGGGACGGGCCCGCCTTCCGTTCCTTTCTGGCGGAACTCCGGAGGGGACTGGGCTCCAAGGCTTTCACCGTTGCCCTCCCGGCCCGGACGCGGCACATTGCCGACGATGTGTTTGACTATGACCGGATTCTCCCCCTGGTAGACCGGATTCTGGTTATGGCCTATGATGAGCACTGGTCTACCAGCGCTCCTGGCCCTGTGGCTTCCCTGCCCTGGTGTAAACGGGTGGCCGAATACGCCGTAAGAACCGTAGGTTCGGAAAAACTCATCATGGGACTCCCCTTGTACGGCCGGGCCTGGGGAAACACCAACCCGTCCAAAGCCTACATTCATTCAGGCATTGAGGAACTCAAGACCAGGCAGGAAGTCCGGACGGTTGAACGGGAAAACGGCATTCCAACCTTTCAGTACGAAATCCCTGTCGGGGTGAAAGTCTACTATGAGGATGCCTATTCGCTGGCGGTGAGAATGGAGATGTACCGGGATCTGGGAGTGAAGAATATCGGGTTCTGGCGTATCGGGCAGGAAACTCCCGAAGTCTGGAAATTGATAAGGGTGGAAGAATGACGGAACTGTCCTGAAAGTAACAGACTTCCCGGACAGTCTCCTTCCGGAGGATGAAATGGCAGCAGGAAACTATCAGGCGGATATTCATAACAACGATTATGAAGCCGAATACAGGGCAAAAAAACTTGATGCCCGCGGACTTGTCAACATAGACGGCAGAAAACTTGAATCCCTGAACGGCCGGTGGAACTTTGCGCCGGATCTCTACGACAGCTGCCGCAGAGCCCGCTGGTGGTCGGCCTGTCAAAAGACGGAGAAAAAAGCCCCCGGCATGAACAAGCCGGAGGACTGGGATTTTGAAGCCTGGGAAACGATGCCGGTGCCTTCATGCTGGAACATGGAAAAAAATGAGTACCTGTACTTTGAAGCCAGCGGGATCTATACAAGGACTTTTAACTACTATGCTCAAAAAAAAGATGAACGGGCCTTCCTTTTCTTTGAAGGCGCCTCCTATGCGGCATCGGTTTTCCTTAACGGAGAATATCTGGGGAGCCATTGGGGAGCTTCAACTCCCTTCTGCGTAGAGATAAGCGGCTCCGTACAGGAGTTTAACCGCATCATCGTAACGGTAGATGCCCGCCGCAGCCCCCTGCGGATCCCCACGGATAATACCGACTGGTTTAACTATGGCGGACTCTACCGGGATGTCTACCTCCTCAGGACCGGGCCTGCTTTTATAAAGGACTGGTTCATCCGCCTTGTTAACGGCGTGGAAATCCGGGCGGATATCAGCATTGAGGGCGGAACCGCCGGACTGGAACTTGAAATTCCCGAACTCAATATCCGGGAAAAACTGCCTGTGCTGGACGGAAAGGCGTCCCTCAGACTCAAAGCCTCTCCCCATCTCTGGAGCCCGGAAAACCCCAAACTCTATGATTTTACCCTGAAGCTTGCGGAAGGCGATGCTGAAGATGACTCAGGCGGCCGGATTAAAGACCGCATCGGCTTCCGGGAGATCTGTACACGGGGAGAGGAAATTTTTCTTAACGGCAAAAAGATCTTTCTTAAAGGGATCTGCGTTCATGAAGATCATTTCAAATTGGGAAAAACCACCGGCGAAGAAACCATCCGGGAGACAATCCGGGATCTCAGGGAACTCAAGGGCAACTACCTCAGACTGGCCCACTATCCCCATGACCGGCGTTTTTCCCGGATTGCAAGCGAAGAAGGCGTGCTGCTTTGGGAGGAGGTTCCCGTCTACTGGGCAGTGGCTTTTGACAACAGCGAAACCCGGGAGGACGCAGAAAACCAGCTTGCAGAACTGGTGATACGGGACAGAAACCAGGCGGGGGTGATCATCTGGTCGGTGGGGAACGAAAACGCCGATACGGACAGCCGCCTTACATTCATGTCGGGCCTCGCAAAGAAGGCCCGTTCCCTGGACGATTCCCGGCTGATTTCCGCGGCATGCCTTATCAACCATGAAAAACTCATGATCCAGGACAGACTTGGAGAGCATCTGGATATTATCGGGATCAACGAATACTACGGCTGGTATGATCCCGATTTTGAAAAACTCCCGAAAATTCTGAACAACTCAAAACCGGGCAAACCGGTGGTAATCTGCGAATTCGGAGCCGGGGCCCGGCTTGGACAGCGGGGTACCGTGGATGACCTCTTTACCGAAGACATGCAGAAACGCATCTACGAACAGCAGACCGAAACCTTCAAGACCTGCGCCTACATAGCCGGAACCAGCCCCTGGATACTCTACGATTTCCGCTGCCCCCGGCGCCTCAACCGCTGCCAGGAAGGCTTCAACCGGAAGGGCCTCATCGACGCGGATCGTAAAAGCCGCAAAGCCGCCTTCTATGTGATGCGGAAATTTTACGAAGACATGTAGGAGCGGATGCGGAGGAAAAGAGGCTATACTA
>JAITES010000195.1 GCA_031281925.1 Treponema sp.
CAGGCTTTTCAATGGTGATCTTTTTGGGCGGCTTGCCATAGTCGGTACTCTTGCCCCTGGGAGTAGTAATGGTGAGGGTGTACGAAAGATCCCGTTTTGAAACCCGTTTGCTTCCGGTATCCAGACTTACCTTTACCGCAAGGTCTACCTTGCCCGCCCGGTGTTTCTGGCTTACATACACTTCCCCGATACGGGCCGCGGTAATACCAAGCAGCTCTATGTCCCGCCAGATTCCCGCATCGGGAAGCCGGGGACCCCAGTCCCAGCCGAACATACAGTGGGCCTTGCGGATCTGGGGGAAACCGTCCAGGCACTGGTCGGAACCCATTGTCTTGAGCTTTGAATACGCGTCTGCAGCAAATTTTACCGGAGAGTGAAAAACAATTTTAAGACTGTTTTCCCCTTTCTTGAGCTGCTTCTTTACATCGAATTCCCAGATCCGGTGCATGTTGTTCGTATTGCCCAAAAGAGCGCCGTTCAGATAAATATCAGAGAGGGTATCAAGACCATTACAGCGGAGCAGCACCCTGTCGCTTGTCAAAAGATCATTCTGTACCTTGAATGAACAGAGGTATTCGTAGTCCTTCTCCATCAGGGCAAAGGCCTTGTCTTCGTTATCCCGCCAGTGGGGATCTTCCATTTTTTTGTTTGCCAGAAGATCCGCATAGACTGAACCGGGCACCTTTGCCTGGAGGTATGCCGATTCCCCTGTTTGTTTCATCTTCCAGTTTTCATGAAGTTTCTGAATGATCATAATTACCGCCTAAAGAATTGACTGCCTGCGTTTTACTGACATACATAGGCCCCATCAACGATGAGATCACTACCGTTGGTATAACCGGAACTGTCCGCCGCAAGATATATCACGGCTCCTATGAGTTCTTCGGGATTACCCATACGGTGCATGGGGATCAGGGGCATCCATGCATCTTTGAGTTCCTGGGGGGTATCGACGCTCATGGGGGTGGCAATGTAACCGGGAGAAAGACTGTTCACCCGGATGCCGTAGGGAGCCCATTCCACCGCCAGGGAACGCGTCAGATGAATGATCCCCGCCTTGGAAGCGTTGTAGGAAGCCTGCCACTGGGGAACATTGACAATAGAACCGGACATGGAAGCCATGTTGATGATGCTCCCCTTTATCTTCCGTTCCTTCATGATCTTCCCCGCGGCACGGGCCACGATATACTCCCCGGTAAGATTAATATCAATAACCTGCCGGAACTGATCGACACCGTGTTCAAAGGTATCTTCATGGATACAGACACCGGCATTGTTAAACACAATATCAAGGGAACCGGAGCGTTTCAGTATCTCCGCCAGAGCCTTGTCCACCGACTTTTCATCGGTAACATCGGCAATAAGACTGTAGGCCTTGCCCGGAGGGACGCCCTCCCCCTTTTCAATAAGCCTTACCGTTTCATCGGCTCCGGTACGGGAAATAATGACGATCTCCGCACCTGCCCTGGCAAGGCCGACGGCCACCACCTGCCCTATACCGCGTCCGCCGCCTGTAACCAGGGCGACTTTATCCTTCAGACTGAACAAACTTTCAAGATAACTCATGCCTACTCCCGACAACTCTATTTTACCGAACCGAGTATCCCCGACACAAACCTTCTCTGCTGGGTAATAAAGATCAGCAGGGTGGGAATAGTACAGATACTGATGCCGAGCATGAGCATACCATAATCGGTGGTGTAGCCCTGGGTCATACTGGCAAGCAGTATGGGCATGGTCTGGCTTTCTTTTTTCAGCAGGATAATCAGGGGCCACAGGTAGTTATTCCAGGCGCCCATAAAAACGATGATTGCGGCGGCGGCAAAAGTGGAACTCATCACCGGAACATAGATCCGCACATAGATGCCGAATTCACCAAGACCGTCCACCCGTGCGGCCTGCACAATCTCCATGGGGAAATTGGCGGAATTCTGTCTGAAAAAGAAGATGAGAAAAGCCGTTGCGATACCGGGCAGCACGATCCCCATGGTGGTATTGAGCAGCTTCATCTGGCTGAACAGCCTGAACAGGGGCACCATTACCGAGGCAAAAGGCACCATCATGGAGAGGAGAAGGATTGCCATGAGCCTGTCCTTGGCCTTGTCCCGGTAGATCTGAAAGCCGTAACCGGCAAGGGAACAGACAAAGAGGCTGAGAAGCGTAGCTATCAGGGCGTTCCTGAGGGAATTCCAGAAGGAGAGGTGCAAAGTATAGGTTGTGGTCAGGGTCGTCCAGTTTTCCAGGGTATTAAGGCCGAAGAAAAACCGGCCCCGGACTACTTCGACGCTTTTATTGGTGGCGGCAAGAATCATCCAGAAAAACGGAAAAGCGGCAATAACTCCGGCCACGACAAGAAATAGATACATGATAAGGGGCGCAAAACCATTCCGTGTCTTCATTGTTTCTTGTCTCCTATTTTCATCTGAATGAAGGACAGTATCGCTACCATGATAAGGATAGTATAGGAAACTGCGGCTGCATAACCAAACTGCGGCGCATAAAGGAATGAAAGGTTGTATACATACTGCGAAATTGTCTGGGTCGCGTTCCCCGGGCCCCCGTTGGTCATGACCTTGGCTTCGTCAAAAAGCTGCAGGGTTCCGTTGGTACTCATGATCGTGGTTAAAAGAATTACCGGGCCCAGCAGGGGAACTGTTATCCTGAAGAAGGCCTGGGCCGCATTGGCCCCGTCGATCCGCGCTGCCTCATACACCGATTTTTCTATGGTTTGAAGCCCCGCGAGATAAAAGATCGTATTGTATCCCGTCCAACGCCAGGTTATTACCGTGATAATAACGCCCTTCGCCAGGATCGGGTTGGTAAGCCAATCAATGGAAGTGGAAATAATGTGAAGCCGTGTCAGCATTAAATTGATAAAGCCGTCCACCGAAAAGAAAGACTTGAAAATGATCGAAGCCGAAACAAGACCGGTAGCGCAGGGCAGAAAAACCAGCGCCCGGAAAAAGCCCTTGGCCTTAAGCTGCGGGCTGTTCAGCATGGAAGCGAGGATCAGGGCCAGAACAAGCATGATCGGCACCTGGATAACAAGATAGATAAAGACATTCCGTACCGCTACCCGGAACTGGACATCCTGCAGCAGCCTAATGTAATTATTGATGCCTGCAAACTTCAGGCTGTTACCTCTTCCGCTGGAGAGGGAAAGGATAAGAGCCTGAATCATCGGATAAAAAGACATGAAAAAGATGAGAAGGGAGGCGGGTGCAACAAAGATCCAGCCCCACAGTCTTGTTTTCTTTTCAAGGGTGAATTTCATGTACCGCCTCCGTTCTTTAGGAACTGCGCAAGAATAAAATGCCTTGCATTTTATTCTAATTGCTTATGCAATAATAAGGAAATAACATGACCAAACGGTCATGTTATTTCTGCGCAGATCCTTAGGTTTTACTGGTTAATAATAAACTCCACTTCCTGCTGGGCAGTGGCAAGTACCGAATCAACAGACGCGCCCTGCAGAACCTGCGCCAACGCGCGTCCCACGGCATCACGGGCCTCGTAGTTATAGACACCGTACTTTACCTTAGGCACCTTGCCGGCATAAGCTACCAGATCTTCGTAGATCTTCTGTCCGCCGAAGAAGGGATGAGGTTCGCCGTACACTTTGGAATCCGCTGCGGGAAGCCAGGTGGAAATGGCGCCGGAAGAGGGAAGAATGGTCTCATAGAATTCCACACTGCCCGCCCAGACCTTGTCCAGAAGATCCATGGCCACATCGGGATGTTTCGAGCTGGAAAGCACCATCCAGCCTGAACCGCCCTGACTTGAATAGTTCACCGAATCAATGGTTGCAAACTTGGGGGTATTCATCACGGCCCATTTTCCGTCCTGGTCGGTGGCGGGAACGATGGAACCGATGATCCAGCAGCCCTGGATGGTGGATGCGGTCTGACCGTTATTGAGGCTGGCAATATATGCGTTCCAGTCGGCTACCTGGAGAAGGACGCCCTTGTCTACCATTTCTTTGTAGATTTCCAGGGCCCGTTTGATAACCGGGTTTTCCTTGATATAGGGCTTGCCCTGATCGTCAAAGAACCATTTTCCGGCGCTCTGGGTCATCAGCATGAGGATATCCGATCCGCCGGTTGTGGTGGAAAGCATGGCTACCCCGGTCTTTTGCCTGACTACCTGGCCCTGTTCAATAAACTTTTCCCAGGTAATATCGTTAAAGTCTTCAACCTTGTAACCGGCCTGTTCAACGATGTCCCTGCGGAGGAAGGTAGCGGTAGCGCCGTTATCGAAGGGCACGCCGTAGTTCTTCCCTTCATAGGAGCCTACATCCAGCTTGAACTGGGCAAACTTGGAGAGATCAACCTTCCCGTTCAGGGGGAGGTATGCATCGGGGTATGTCTGCACAAAGCGCTGGATGGAATTGTCCTGGTTAAGCAGAATATCCGGCATATCGTCGGTCTGACCGGAAGAGAGGGCTGTGGTAACCTTCTGCTCAATCTCGGTAATATCCATGACATCAGCCGATACATTGGGATGATCCCGCTGATAGATCTTCACCGCTTCGTTCATGGCGTACACGTTGAACATGGGATCCCAGCACCATACTAAAAGTTTCACCGGCGCATTGGGGTCTGCCGGAGCCGAAGCCGCTTCTTTCTTGCTGCATCCGATGATAGCAACTACCATAAGGAGCACTACCAGGATGAGTAAAGCTTTTTTCATAATTCCTCCTGAATCGTAATCAGATGTCGTTTGAAACATCATTATAAGGCTCAGTATAGGGAGGTTTGGGGAATTTTGCAACCATATTTTTTGCATGCTTTTCAAAAGAGGCATTTCCCTCTCTCTATGCATACACTTCACTTGACAATTTGATTCATGGATCTATTATCATTAATTATGGATAATAAATTCCCCCCTATGTGGGAAAACCCTGAAATTCAGGGAATGAACCGGCTGCCCATGCGCAGCCCGCTTTTACCTTTCAGTTCGGCCGAAGCCGCTGTTGCCGATACGGTGGCAGGGCCCGAATACCGTGATCCCGGCAAAAATCCCCTTTATTTCAGTCTGGACGGCCGCTGGAACTTCAAACTCCTCCCCGGGCCGGGGTATTCCGCCGGGGCAAAAGGCGCCGATTCCTCCGGAGAGGAAGATCTCTCCTGGGTAAAGCCGGAATTCAAGACCGAAGGCTGGAGCACCATAGCGGTTCCCGGTACCTGGACTCTCCAGGGCTTCGACAAGCCTCACTATACCAATGTCCAGATGCCTTTCCAGGCAGTCCCCCCAAAAGCCCCCAGGGATAATCCTACCGGGCTTTACCGCCGGAGCTTTACCGTTCCCAGGGCCTGGAAGGGAAAACGGGTGGTGCTCCATATCGGTTCAGCGGAAAGCGTGGCTCTTGTATACATTAACGGAAGTTTTGCCGGCATGGGAAAAGATACCCGGCTTCCCTCGGAATACGACATAAGTTCCTTCATTACCGAAGGGGAAAACACCCTCTGTATCAAGGTAGTCCGCTACTCCGATGCCAGCTATGTGGAG
Source organism: Treponema sp. (assembly GCA_031281925.1). Lineage (GTDB taxonomy): Bacteria > Spirochaetota > Spirochaetia > Treponematales > Breznakiellaceae > JAIRNJ01. The sequence goes on from JAITES010000195.1 coordinate 5,509, forward strand.
GATCAGGATCAATGGTGGTATGGCGGCATACACCGGAGTGTGTTTCTCTACGCTACCGAAGACTGCTACATCAAAGACATAAAGGCCGTTCCCGGAACGATTGACAATGCGGGCGGAGGGAAACTTTCCATGAAGGTAAGCATAGGGGGTAATGTCCCCGAATCCCGAAGCACCGGAAATGTTCCGGTTACCCTTAACAAGGATACAAGGCCCTTTACCATCAAATATGCGGTGTATCCCTTTTCGCTGCCGGGCAGCCTTGCCGATGCGGAACAATTCGCCGCGGAAACAAAGGCAATCCTTAGCGGAGAAAAAGAGTTCTCCTGCAACTACAGGCTCAACAGCAATATTGCGGAGATTGAAGAAACGGTTCCCGGCGCAAAAACCTGGTCGCATGAGTCGCCTGCCCTCTATGTGGTTTCCGTGAGCCTGTGGAGGGACGGACTTCACCTGGAAAGCGCCGCATTCTGTACCGGCTTCCGTTCACTGGGAATAGGCAACCGGGAACTGAGGATCAACGGCAAGGCGCCCCTCATCAAAGGTGTCAACCGCCACGAACACGACGAGCAGAAGGGAAAAACCCTCTCTACCGAAAGCATGTTAAAGGATATCATTCTCCTTAAAACGCACAATTTCAATGCGGTGCGCACCTGCCACTATCCCGATGATGAACGCTGGTACGATCTCTGCGACCGTTACGGCATATATCTGGTGGACGAGGCAAATATCGAGAATCATTGTTTCTACGAACAGATATCCTGGGACAGCGCCTGGAATCACGCGTACATGAGCCGGATACTCAGGATGGTGGAACGTGACAAGAACCACCCTTCGATCATCATCTGGTCGCTGGGGAATGAAAGCGGCGACGGAGACAATCACAATGCAGGCGCCGCATGGATACGCCGTTACGATCCTTCACGGCCTGTAAACTACGAAGGCGCCGTCAGGCCGGAAAAAGGTCAGGGATCCTTTACCCTGGATTCCCTCAACCGGAGCCAGGGCCTTACCGACATTATCGGGCCCATGTACCCGCAAATAGAACTCATCACAGACTTTACCAAGTACCGCAACGATTTCCGGCCCCTCATCATGATCGAATACTCCCACGCCATGGGGAATTCAAACGGCAGTCTTTCGGATTACTGGAAGGCGATTGAAAACCACCACGGGCTGCAGGGCGGCTTTATCTGGGACTGGATCGATCAGGGTATTGCGGCGGCAAGTCCCGACGGTAAAAAATACTGGAAGTACGGCGGAGACTTTGGGGACGAGCCTTCCGATTACGACTTCTGCCTTAACGGCCTCATCCTGCCGGATCAGAGTCCCAAACCCGCCATGGCTGAATGTAAGCAGGTGCATTCCCCTATACGCCTCAAGCCCCTGACGGCAAAACCCTACAACACAATTTCCGGCAAGCCCTACAGTTTTACTGTAGAAAACCGCTATGACTTTTCGGCTCTGGATTGTTTGAGTCTGCGCTGGAAACTCTGTGTTCTCCAAAATCCTCTGGAGGGAGAAAAGATACTTGTAAGCGAAGAGAGGGCTCTGCCCCCCATCGGCCCCGGAGAATCCACCGAGATTGATTTCCCAGTTCCCCCCGGCTTCAAACCGGAAGATTATGAGGGCACGGTGTATATACACGGCGACTTTGTGCTTAACCGGAATCTTCCCGGCATGGAAAGAATGCCCTGGGCGCAGAAAGGTTTTGTGGTCGCTTCCGCGGAGGCCCTCATCCGGGAAAGCCCTGCCTCTGCAGTGCTGGCCGCGGTACAGGGCAGCGGTAATGCCGCGGCTGCGGAAGAATTTGTAAAACTCCTCAAGCCCTCCCTGTACCGTGTTCCCACGGAAAACGACGGGCTGAAGACCTACAAACATCTTTTGAGCGATCCTGCCGCCGCCTTCTACTTCCAGAACAAACCCATGTTCCACTGGCTCAATATGGATCTTCTGCACATGCGGATAAGCGGAGAGAAAACCGAAAAGGTTTCCGAATCCGTAAAGTACAGTGCCGTCCTGCTCTGCGGCAGCAATGCTGCCCCGGATTACAAAGACCGGAAGCTGGGAAACTACAGCTTTGTGTGCACCCCTCTGGAGGGCGGCGCATTCATGCTGGATATAAGCTTTGACCTTGACCCCACGCTGCCGGAACTCCCCAGGGTGGGCGTCAGAGCGGAGATCCCCGCCGCATACTCCACAATACACTGGATAGGCCGGGGGCCGCACGAGGCCTACTCCGACCGTCAGGCGGCGGCCTTTCTGGGCTGCTACTCGGGAAGCCCGGCGGAACTGGAAACCCCCTACATTGTTCCCCAGGAAAACGGCAACCGTATCGGGGTGCGGAGCTTTACCGTCTCAGCCGGCAGTCCTCCTGCGGGCAAGGCAAAAAGCTGGACTCTGTTCGCCGAAGAACCGCTCGGCATCAGCGCCAGCCGCTACAGCCCGGAAAACATGACGGATGCGCTGCATACCTGCGATCTAAAGGATCTTATGACGGAGAAGGGAAGCTATCTTCTGTACATTGATATTGCCCAGCGGGGACTCGGAACCGCCACCTGCGGCCCGGACACCAGGGAAGAGTACCGCCTCAGGCCGGGGCTCTACCACATGAGGCTCTACGTAAAGGCATAAAACTGCCTCAGCTATTAGAGTCTGTCCGCAAAGTAACCGACTTTGTGGACAGACTCTATTTAATCGGCAAGAAGCGCTTCAAAGGCGGCGTTGATCTCGGGAGTATCCCAACTGATGCTCCCCACCACAAGGGCCAGCGCCGCCCCGTTCCGGTCAAGGATAAGACTGGTCGGGAAGGCATAGATCCCGTACTCCCCGCTGATCTCACCGGACTTGTCCATGGCCGCGGGGAAACTGAGTTTGTAGCGCTTCATGAAGGCCGCCACGTCTTTTTCGTTTTCCTGCACGTTCACCGCAAGAATTTCAAGACCCCGGCTCCTGTAGCGCTGGTAGAGTTTCTCCATGGAGGGCATTTCCTGACGGCAGGGGCCGCACCAGGTCGCCCAGAAGTTAATGAAGACTACCTTGCCTTCGAGTCCCTTGAGGCTTATGTTCCCTCCGCCCGAAAGCGGGGCGCCAAAACCGGGTACACGCGTCCTTTCCTTCAGCACCGAAAGCCCCGCCCTGGCAAGGGTTTCCGCCATCGCCGGAGATATTGCCTTGCCGGCTTCCGCAAAGATCCCCTCCGGAACAATAAAAGCAAACAGCAGTATTCCTGCTGCGATCATATTCTTTTTCATCATGTCTCCTCTTCAATAGTTTAGTCTTGTAGCAATAATTCTGCTACATCCGGAATTCACTGCCCAGGTAGACTTCCCGTACCATTTCGTTGGCAAGGATCACATCTTTGTCCCCGCGGGCAACAATGGTTCCATCGGCAATGATAAAAGCCTCGGTGGTAATCTCCAGGGTATCCCGCACATTGTGGTCGGTAATAAGGATTCCGATTCCTTTTTCCGCCAGGCGGCGGATAATCTGCTTTATCTCAAATACGGCGATGGGATCTATGCCGGCAAAGGGTTCATCAAGCAAAAGGAATTTGGGTTCCGTGGCCAGTGCCCTGGCAATCTCGGTACGCCGCCGCTCGCCGCCGGAAAGGGTAAAACCGGGTTGTTTCCGTATCCTGCCGATACCAAATTCTTCAAGCAGGGCTTCCAGCCTTTCTTTTTTTTGAACCTTGTTTATGTCCCGGCGGGATTCAAGAATTGCCCAGAGATTCTGCTCGACAGTAAGCTTGCGGAAAATCGAAGCTTCCTGGGGGAGGTAGGCAATGCCCAACCGGGCGCGGCGGAACATCGGCTTGTTGATAATATCAATGCCGTCCATGGTAACAAAACCGTTTGAGGGCTTATAGAAACCGACAATCATATAAAAAATTGTAGTTTTCCCCGCCCCGTTGGGACCCAGGAGTCCGGCCACTTCGCCGTTGTGCATAGAAAAATTAACGCCCCGGACAACTTCCTTCCTGCCGAATCTTTTCTTGAGATCGCTTACCGAAAGTATGTGAAGCTGCGACGGCTCCGCCGAAGAAGGCACCGGATACGAGAGGGGGCCTGAGGAAGGAAGCAGCCAGGGGGGAGTTTGATCCTGCAGCAGGAGGGGAAGAGTTTTTTCTTCATCATTCATTATTATTTTTCAGCGTCCCCGAGACCGCTCCCTCCATGGTAACATCATCGGTGTCAAGATCAACCCGTATGCGATCCGCCCGGAATTCATCATCCTTCTTGAAGACCACGGGAAACCCCGAAAGGTCAAGAAGTTTTTCCTGGCGGCGGTAGACCGCGTATTCGGAACGGCAGACCATATCGTTCTTGAAAAGCCGGACGGAGATCTGAAAAACAGTAATCTCCGCTTCATCATCATACTCGATAAAACGGCCCCTGGCGACAATCTCGTTCTTTCTGTCTTCCAGCGTGGCGTTTCCCTCAAGCCGGGCGACCTTAAGCTTGCGATCGTAACGCAGCCGATCGGTACGAAAGACTATCTCTTTTTCTTCTTCGATGCCTTCAACCCCGCCGGTACAGTCGATAAACTGGTTGTCGTCTCCCTGGATCTCTATCCGGGCAGCCTTGAGGAGCAGGTTATCGGAACGCACCTCCGCATTGCCGGTAAGCACGGTAATCTCCCGCCCCACGGCCTTGGAACCCTGCATGCGGTCGGCCTTGAAAGTAAAGGTATCCGCAAAGGGATAACAGGGGAGCAAAAAAATCATAACAGCAAAAAAAACTTTTCTCATTTCGCCCTCATTCCTCAAAAGATACTTCAGTCCCTTCACCCGGTTCTTCGGCCTCTTCTTCGTTCAGCTCTTCTTCTAGTTCTTCTTCATTTACTATTTCCTCTTCGCTATTCACCAAATCTCCCTCTTCCTCTTCCTCCTCGTCGTCGTCATGAATGTAGGTACCGGAAAGTCCGCCTTCAAAACCCCAGGTACGGCTGCGGGCATTGGCGCTAAAACCCCAGCCCGAAAAACTGGTGCCGTTTTCCCGGAGTATCCTCACCTCATCTTCAGGATTGCCCGAAAGCACACGATCCTTGTCATGCCAGTGAAGCCGTCCGGTTTCTACGGTAAAATCTTCGGACTGTACGGAAATCTGCACCCCGTCTCCCAATTCAACATTGCCGGATTCCAGTTCCACCTCTGCTGTCCCTGCCCGGCCTCTCGCATTGATCTCCTCTCCGCGCCGGTCAAACTGTTCAAAGGAAAAATTTTTAAGGTCAACGATCTGTTTATCCTCGTAACGCTCCACCAGTTCCGCCATAAAACGCACCTGGGGGTCGCCTTTCCGTACCCTCACATATTCTACATCATTCATCACCAGATCCGGCCGTTCGTTTTCAAGATCCCCCGTGTCGCCGTAATCAAAAGAACAGGCAAGAAAACAAAAGAGTAAACAAAAGAGGGGCAGCGCATATTTCACGGCAAAATCCTCACTGCGCTCCTTTGGAGCGTACATCCCGTGCCGCGGCAATAAAGTCCCGGAAAAGAGGGGCTGCGGAAGTAGGCTTGGATTTGAATTCCGGATGGAACTGCACACCCAGACCCCAGGGGTGATCCGGCCATTCCACGCACTCCACCAGCTTACCGTCGGGGGTAAAGGCCGCAAGCCTCAAGCCCGCGGCGGACATCTCCTGACGGCAGCGGTTGGCAAATTCATAACGGTGCCGGTGCCGTTCCCTGATGTTTTTATCCCCGTAGGCCGCCAGAATAAGGGTATTCTGTTCGGCAACACAGTCCCAGTTTCCCAGCCTCATGGTGGCCCCGTAGGCGGTAATGTCTTCCTGTTCTTCCATAAGGCTTACCACCGGGTGCCGGGTTTCCTGATTAAACTCGGTGGAATCCGCATCCTCCCAGCCCAGGACATGGCGGGCCCAATCTATCACCATGATCTGCATACCAAGGCATATACCGAAATAGGGCACCTTGTTGAGCCGGGCCCACGCGGCGGCCTTAACCATGCCGTTGATCCCCCGTTGTCCAAAGCCGCCGGGCACAAGAATCCCGTCAACGCCGCCGCCTTCCGCCTCGGGCCCCAGAATGGAATCTATATTATCCAGGCCTTCCAGCCGGGAAGAATCAATTTTAACAAGCTCTACTTCGACGCCCCCTTCAAGGCCGGCATGGAAGAGGGCTTCATACACCGATTTATACGCGTCGTGGAGTTCCATGTACTTACCCACAATACCGATCCGTACCTTGCCTTTCCGGGCGGCAAAACGTTCCATCATGGAATGCCATGAACTCAGGTCCGCATGGCGGCTTACCACACCCATCCGGCTCAGCACCACCTGATCGAGCTTCTGTTCCGAGAAGATCAGGGGGATCTCGTAGATGGTGGTACTTACATCGTAGGAGGTAAAAACAGCATCGGGGGCCACATTGGTAAACAGGGCAATCTTGCGCCGCGTGGCTTCGTCCAGCATCACCGGGGCCCGGCAGATGAGAATATCGGGCTGAATTCCCTGTTCCTGCATTGCCTTGACCGAGTGCTGGGTAGGCTTGGTCTTGAGTTCCCCGCCCGCCACTTCGGGAAGGAGGGTTAAATGGACGGAAAGCACATTTTCCCGGCCCATTTCGTGGATGATCTGCCGGGCGGTTTCCAGAAAGGGAATTGATTCAATGTCCCCTACCGTTCCGCCAATCTCCACAATTATTACATCGGTGTCGGGATCTTCCCTGGCCACCGCAAGGATCCGGGCCTTGATCTCGTCGGTGATATGGGGGATCACCTGGACACAACGGCCCAGATAACGGCCTTCCCTCTCCTTGCGGATTACCGCGTCGTATACCTGCCCGGTGGTAATTGAATTGGCTCTGGAAAGAGGGCTTTTGGTAAAACGGGCATAGTTTCCCAGGTCAAGATCCGTCTCGGCGCCGTCATCGGTAACATAAACTTCTCCATGCTGGTAGGGACTCATGGTTCCCGCGTCCACATTGATATAGGGATCGCACTTCACCATGCGGACATTCAATCCCCGCCCTTCCAGCAGTGCGCCAAGGGAGGAAGCAGCAACCCCCTTCCCCAGGCTGGAACATACCCCGCCCGAGACGAAAATAAACTTGTTCATGTAGAAGAATTATCTCAATCGTCCTTGCTTTGGTCAATATCAATTATCCTCATTGACATTTTTATCCGGATTCATAGACTAGATATTATGGGTGATGCTGTATTTTTTACCGATGGGGACTTTGAACAGTACCGGACGCTCATATATAATGAGAGCGGTATCAATTTTACGGCCTCAAACAGATCTATTCTGGAGAGCAGGCTCAAGGAACGGCTGCGCGACAAGCCCGGGGTTACGGTAAAAAGTTACTATGGCACCATTACCAAAGACAAAGAAGAACTCAAAAATTTTCTTGACGCCATAACCACCAATCTTACCCGGTTTTTCCGGAATCAGGCCCATTTTGACGCGCTGGAACACCATGTGGTTCCGGAATTGATGAAAATCAAGCACGGGGGTCTTACAACCCTCAAGATCTGGAGTGCGGGTTGTTCCACCGGAGAAGAACCCTATACCATCGCCATGCTGATGAGCGAGATCCTCCCCCCGCCCTGGAAATTTGAAATTGTAGCCAGCGATATAAGCCTTAAATGCCTCATGACTGCCAAGGAAGGCTTCTATGCCGACACCCGCATCGCCGGCATCCCCGAACCCTACCTGAAAAAATACTTTGACAGGGCGGAGGGAGGCTACAAAGTCAAGCCGACTCTGATGAGCAAGATCCGCTTTGACTATCACAATCTTAAAAACGATTCGGGTCTGCGGAACCTTGATGTAGTTTTCTGCAGAAACGTAATAATTTATTTCGATGAGGCTGCCCAGACCACGGTCATGAGCCGTTTCTGGGATTCCATGGCGTCAAAATCTTTCCTTTTCATTGGTCATTCTGAATCCCTGTTCGGCATGAACACCAAATTCGAGTTTATAAAAACCCAATGGGCAACTTTGTATCGTAAATTTACATAACCGGAGCATATCGTGGCTGACGAAATTCGTGTATTAATCACAGATGATTCTGCGTTGATGCGTAACCTTATCGGCAGGATGGTGGAAGCCACGCCGGGACTTGTTGTTGCAGATAAAGCCATGAATGGGCGTTTTGCCCTGCAGAAGATTCCCCGTGTTGAACCGGATGTTATCGTCCTGGATCTGGAGATGCCCGAAATGAACGGCATCGAATTCCTCAAGGAACGGAAGAAGATGGGGATCTCCATTCCGGTGGTTATCCTGTCTTCCGTTGCTGCCCGCGGGGCGGAGATAACCATGGAGGCCCTTGCCCTGGGAGCCAGCGACTTTATCCAGAAACCTTCAGGCTCGGTGTCGGAAGATCTCCATGTAGTAAAAGATACCCTTACCGGTATGCTCATAGGCTACGGCGGCGCATACCGGCGCAGCCGGGGCAAAAAAGTTCTTTCCCCCGGTGAATATCCCAAAAAAACGGAAAGCGCCCCTTCCAGCATAGAAAGCATCCTCAATCCCAAACCGGTTAGCTCTCCTGCCAAGGCCCCGGCGCCCCTCCGCAAGCCCGGCAAAACCGAAATAATCGCCATCGGCATATCCACCGGAGGCCCCGATGCCCTACGGGTGGTTTTTTCCAAACTTGATGCGGATCTTAAGGTTCCTATTGTTGTTGTTCAGCACATGCCTCCGGGCTTTACCAACGAGTTTGCCAAGAGTCTGGACAGGATATGTCCCCTGGAAGTCAAGGAAGCCGAAGAAGGCGATCTGATAAAACCCGGACGGGTTCTCATTGCCCAGGGAAATAAACACCTGGAAGTGGAGAGAAAGTCTCTGGCATCAATAGCCCACCTGTCCGATGCTCCCCTGGTTTCGGGGCATAGACCCAGCGCGGACGTACTTTTTGAGTCTGTTGCAAAATCCTACCAGAATCACGCCCTGGGAGTGATCATGACCGGCATGGGCCGGGACGGAGCCGAAAATCTGGGAAAGATCTACCAGGAAGGGGGCATGACCCTCGGGCAGGATGAACATAGCGCCGTGGTGTACGGCATGCCCAGAGTGGCTTATGAACTAGGCCATGTGATGGAACAGGTTACCCTGGAAAATATGGCCCGCAGAATCTGCGATGTGGCTAAGGCCGCGAGATAGTCCAGCGGTTATCGATTTTTTCAAACCGGGAAGCTTCTATATTCATAACCCGGCCGTCTTCGGAGGCAAGTTTCAACTGCCCCAGAACCGCATTCACCTCAATGACCCTCCACTGTTCCCCTTCGACGGAAAGCCGCGCTCCTTCCTGGGGCATAAGCCGCCGCTGTTCGTTGTAGAAATTGTGTTCATAGGACAGGCAGCAGAGAAGCCTGCCGCAGGGGCCTGAAATTTTCATGGAATTGAGGGATAGATTCTGATCTTTGGCCATCTTGATGGAAACAGCCCTGAGTTTGTCGCATACCGAATGGCAGCAGTAGGCCCTGCCGCAGACTCCCAGGCCGCCGACTACCCTGGCTTCGTCCCGTACCCCGATCTGCCGCAGTTCTATCCGGGTTTTGAACACGCCCACAAGATCTTTTACCAGTTCCCGGAAATCCACACGGTTTTCCGCGGTAAAGAAGAAAAGTATTTTGGGCTCTTCCAGAAGATAATGCACCGATACCAGTTTCATATCCAGGCGGTGGTCTTCAATCTTTTTCCTGCAGACGGAGAAGGCTTCCGCCTCAAGCTCCCTGTTGCATCTGGCCTTTTCCAGATCTTCGTCCGAAGCGGGACGTTCAATAAGGGCTATTTCCCCGGAAACCGGGCCGCCGTTACGGTTCACCGGGCCTATCACCTGGGCCAGATCCCTGCCGTAACGGGTAGGCACCAGCACCATATCGCCGCGGCTTAAAGGATCGCCTTTGTAAAAAGCGAGAAAAGTATCATGGGAATAGAAAAGCCTCAAGCGGTAGATGGGCGCATCAAGTCCCAGCGTATCCTGCCCAAAACCGACAATAACGTCTTCCGCGTCCGCCTCGGAAGGCCTGTCTTCCAGAAAACTTATATCCTCATCTATCTCTTCATAATCATCACTCATCACCGCACCCTTTTTCAGAAACTATACCGCTATTGTATCATATCTACCAGAAGGCCGTTTATCTCTTCAAGCCGCCCTATAATCCCAAGCTGCACCGTCTGGCCTGCAAGAATCTCGGCGGCCAGTTTTTCCAGTTTTTCGTCCACCACACGGATCTGGCGGAATATGGTCTGTTTCCACTCGGTTTCCGGCCCCCGCTTTACCTTTTTCTTGATGCCCTCAATCTCGGCAAGTTCATAGCCGTTTTCCACCACATAGTACATAAAGTTCCGTACCGCCTTTTTGTAACGGACGATTTCGTCCGGATGGGGGTGGTTCTTGAGATCGTCTCCGGTACTCCGCACTTCGCTGAGGAGCGCCTGTACCGTTTCTTCGGAAACAGGCAGATCCCGAATCGCTTCCGGGCCTTCTTCAGTTTCCTGCATCTCCAGCAGATTCTGAAACAAAGGGCTCCGTACTCTTTCCTTTTCCCTGGCCCTGGTTTTTTCCGAACGGGCATTCAAATATGCCAGAGGATTGGTGAACAGCGAACCAAGGCCTGAAGGATCGATATTAGCCATAAGGCTTTGTAAAGGCAGGCAGGGCGGAATGGAGGCCCTGGGCATCCCGGTATTCCGCCAGCACTTTTTCCCAGATATCGCCTGTGGGAC
>JAITES010000260.1 GCA_031281925.1 Treponema sp.
TCATTGTGGGCGTACACGGCGCCGGAAAATTCGGCGGGGCCCGAATCGATGACAATGTTCCGTGCGTAAACCGCGCCGTCTATTTTTACATTTCCCTGGACATTCACATCCCGTTCAAGCTCTGCCCCGTTTTTGGGCAGGATTGCGCTCTTTACCAGGTTATCCTTCAGGCCCACGATGGATTCGCCTAGGCGAATTTCGGTTAATTCGGTCATCATGTTGATCCCCCATTGTTATCATGAAACAGATCAGGTCCGCCGTTCCGCCAAAGTTCTATTATTTTATCATAAACACGGAGTTCTTTTTCGTTCGGGGCCCCGGCAAAAGCCGATTCGGCAAGCGCCATGATCTCTCTGTCCAACATATTTCTTTCCTCTTCACTGGCGGCATACCAGCGGGTCTCGGAGGTAAAGCGGCGGTCCACGGATTGGGCGGCAAGGTCCTTTTTATTTTCCGGCATTGAATCGGGCATGTAGCATTTTCTATCTGCGGCATTTCCCCCAAGATCTTCCTGCTCTACCCAGATGACCGGCATGTATTCAGTCCGTTTCCCTTCGATTTTCTCATCAAGCATAAAGGAATCGATCTGGACGGCGATGGCTGTTTCTTGTCCCACATACATGCGAAGAACATTAAGCACGTCATGAACTATTCGCTTGAGTCTTGAGATTAAAAGCATTAGTTTTGATGAGGACTCATCCTGTATGCCCAGCACGTTCCCCGCGGCTGTGTTGGCGCCCGTCTCCAAGAGGAGCTTTTTCTGGACATTCCGTGCCAGGTTAAAAGAATACTTATCCAGGGCATAGATCCGTTTATGACACTCGTCATCAAGATTCTGGAACAGGGCGGCATAGCGGGAGCTGATCCGGTTATAATCCGTTTCCATAACCCGCTTTTGAGCAGATACCGCCTTCCCCTGTTCTGCAATTAAGCCGGCGCCGGCTTGTATAGCGCTGTCCAAGGCCTGCAACTGCTGAGACAGTTCTGTATTGATAGTGCCGAAAAATCCGTCGATCAATGACTGTGATACTTTTCTGGTTGTTTCCTGTATAGCCGCGACCTGGGTCCCGTTCATGGCAATGACAGTGCCGGTTAAAACATCAATAGAACCATTACAATTAGAAACACTATTATCAAATGGAGCGGTCTCCACATTAACGGTAATATCAAGGGGCACCGTCTCGCTGTACGAGACCGTCATGGTACCTCCGCTGTCACTTTTGGGGTAGGAAACACTTTTGGAACCGTAGACGCTTATCGAGTCATGGAAATGCTGGGTATAACTCATGGGGCTTCCTTTAGAACCTGCCAGCTATCTGCGTCAAAGAGCCGCAGAGCTTCAGCGGTTACCCGCAGGTCCAGGGATTCTTTTTCGCCAATGGCCGCCACTTCCTTCCTGAGAATTGCTTTTTCGTCATCCGGAACGGGGACCCAGTGAAGCTGTTCCTGGACATTGCTGATTACTGCGGCCACGAAATTGGTGTTGGTAAGCGCTTCCCTCTGCGCGGCATACACAGTGCCGATGTACTCATCCCGGTGGAGGCCGCTTTCTACCGAAGAAAAAATCACGGGCAGATAACTGTCCATCTTTGCCGAAGTCCGATTATCCGGGAGATCCCGCCCTTTATCCGACAGGATACTACTCAATTTATCTCCGTAGGAGATATCTTCCGTTACTTGGCTGGCAAGAGCTTCCACGGCGGCCTTGGTTTTCTGTTTGAGTTTTCCGCCAAGGGCGGTCCCGGCAGCCGCGCCCAGATCCTCCGACACGCAGATCATCCTGGCGCCGCTGTCCTTATGCCTGTCAAAAACTATGCTTTTTTTGATCTCTGCCAGATGCATGGCGGGACGGTCCAGCTCCCGGATCCTTGTTTCCAGACTCTTATTCAGAGATTGGAAAAGCTTGGCGTAACGGCGGGAGATCATAACATAGTCCCGTTCCATTTGACGCTTGATGTTATCCAGGGCCTTGCCCAGTTGGGCCAGAATCAGGGCCTTCGCGGACATTTCCGTCTGGGCGGCCACCAGCTTCTGGCTGATCTGGGACTTGATCAGGATGTAAAAACCCCGGTCCACATTCTCGCAGATTGTCCGCGCCGATTCCCGTTCTGTGGCGATAACCGCCGCTTCCATGGCCGTTACTGCGGTAGTTACACCGTTAACGTGGCCCCTGACCGAGTCGACTGACCGGGCCATGGGAGTGGTATCAACAGTAAAATGAAGATTAGCCATGATTCCCCTCTTGTTCCCCACCGGTGGCCGCACTTTCCGGTTTTTCCACCAAATCAATGGACAGATCGTCGTACATCCGTTGTTCCACCCTGGGCTGCGGGGGCAGATCCGCATATTTGGCTACATAGGGGCTTATGGAAAGCAGCTTCCTGCGGCGGGGCTCCAGTTCCTGCAAAGCCTCGGTGGACTTTGCGAAATCCCGGGACTCCCCGTCCCGCAAGGAAGCCTCGTAATAGGGGATATAGCCGAATTGGGCCGCCTTTTGGTCGATGTCCTCCTTAAGCCGGTCAATATAATCGCTGAACTCCTCTTGCTTCTGGCTGAACTGACTCGCCTGGACCTCAAAACCGGCGATTATCTCGGCGTTCTTGTTCTGCTCCTGAACCTCCGCCGCATCCAGGGAGCGGGTTTCGGTCATAGCCTTCCGCGTTTCCTGCAGAGCCCGGTAGGTGTTCAGGGAACGGATATAATCGGCGTAGCTTTCCCTCATGCGGTTGATCAGATCCGCCGCTTCCGCCCGGTTCCTGCCATAGAAATCCTCCGTGTCCTGGTGCCACTGGTTCAGGTAATTGATCTTTTGATCTTTTATGTTGTTGTAGATTCTCAGCCGCTCAACGCGGTTTTCCGCCATCAGGTTCTGGATTACGGGAGCCAGGACTTCTTCCTGTACCTGGTGCATACCGAAGGGCATGGATGTACGGGAGCCGTCTTCGGCGATCCAGGACGTTGAAAACAGATCGTACTTTACCCTGGAACTGGACTTAAGGTTAAAGGGAGTGTAATCATCAACCGAATCCTGATAATCAAAACTGGCGGACCGGATACGTTCAATTTCTTCCGCCTCCAGGGCGGGGGAATACTGGTTAAAGGCAGACTTCAACACGGTGGACAGGATCATATTCCCATATTCGATGATCTCCGAGCCGCCGTTTATCTTTGTTTTGCTCAAAACCTGCACCGATTCAGCCAGGCGCTTGATCAGCTTTTTATAGTACTCGATCTGGTTTTGGCTGGTCTTTTTCTCGAAGGATCTCCGCATGTCGTTCAAGGCATAAAAGGAGTCTATTTTTTCCCTGAAACCGTCGATGTTGAATACAGGAACCACGGGCTTATCCCCAGTTTCCGCCGCGGCGTACTCTTTTAAGAATTCGGCGGTCCCGCTTTCCGGAAGTATGACCGGCATGGAAAGACTGATAGTATCATTATCGCCCAAAAGATATTTGATATTACGGACCTGGCGATCGATATTCCCCATATAGTCGTACATGGTGACATTCTGAATCGAGGTGGAATAATCGGAGGTATCAACCTGCTCCACGGAGGAAGCACCCTCCACCGCCGGGGCCTCCTTGATACTTTCTTCCAGGGAAAGGAGGGTCTCTAGCAATTCCTCCGGCTTGTGTACCACCGACATGGCAAATTCCATATCCGCCACCGATCCTGTGTGATCCACGATAAAGCTTTTGTTTTCAAAGGGGATTCTGGTGGCAACGGGCACATAGGCTATCCCCAGCTTTTTGACCCGGTAATCCCGCCGGATATCCTTATGAGCTTCCATAAAGGCCTGGATCTTGTTTTCGTTTTCCGTTCTGGAATTCTTCGCCTTGACCAGAATAACGAGGCCCCAGATAAAACCCAGAACAAGGAGGAGCGAAACCAGGGCCGCCGTTTCCGACTGTAAAAGAAAAACTGACAGCAGAAGAAACACCAGGCCAAGGACCGGAAAAATGACAGTGATGGCTATTCCCCTGGTTCGGTCTTTTCCGCTCTGTT
>JAITES010000019.1 GCA_031281925.1 Treponema sp.
TTGAATACCTTCTGCATTACCGGATTAAGAAAAGCCTTGATCTTCTTAGGGAAACAGATCTTGGCATTACCGGGATTTCGAAAGCCTGCGGCTTTAACGGCGCAAGTTATTACACTGAGGTGTTTAACAGAATCATGGGAACAAGCCCCCGGAATTATCGCAGGGAAAACCGCCTGAGGGATCGTTGACAGTACAATTTAAACATGGTATTTTACAAAAAAGAGGCTTGTGTGTTCAATGTAAACGAAGAAAAGGATAGGCTGGCCGAAAAACTGGCGGAACAATTTTCTCAAAATATTATAGCCATGGAGGAATATGAACGTATACTGGAATATATAAATAAAATTGAAACAGCAAAGGAAGTAAACATTATTGAAAAAATAATGAGGGAAAATGACATTGAGGGAAAACAACCGGCGGTAGATAAAAATGATGCCATAATCACGCCGGAAGAAAATGAAAAACATTTGACGGTGTTTTCGGAGACAAGCTCATACATAAAATCACTGAACGGAAACGGCGGCGAATATAATTGCCTTTTTGGAGAAAATAAAATAATCGTTGAGAATTTGCCGAAAGGAAGAACATTGTTGAATGTTAAAGCAATATTCGGAGAAACCGAAATCATAATAGCGGAAAATATAAAAATAACAAACAGGATTATCCCGGTATTTTCCGAAATAGTAGAGCCTGAGCCTAAAACAAACGGAGACGATATGGAATTGCCGGAATTGTATATAACCGGGAAGGCAATATTCGGGGAAGTAAAAATAAAAAGAATGGACGAATACAACAGTCAGAATTGGAAAAAGATAGGGGAAAAAGTAATGAAGAAAATCCTTGATAAAATAGACAAAATATAAAAGGAGAATGGCTGCCGTTCATGGCGAGCGGCGCTTCGGAGGTGGTTTTACTTTGCCTGGCGTTGCCACCGGCGCTTCACCGCATTTTTACGGTTCCGGCCTCACTTTCTTACAGATATACGATTTTTTTCTCTCTGATCGATTCGTTTCCCGCGCGCACGATCTCTACCGCCATCATGCCGTCGATGCCGGAAACTTCCGGGGCCCTGCCTTCCCGGATGGAGTTGACAAAACTGATGTCTTCTTCCACGTATGCCTCGTGAAAGAGGTTTGTCCAGCTTTTTACCGTGTCGCCCCGGAAGGTTTTTTCTTTTGAATAGAGGAGGGCGCTTGAACCCTGGAGGCCCCCGATGCGTATGGAGCCGCAGGTTCCCAGTATGTCTACCTGGGCGTCGTAGCCGTACTGTACTCCCTGGGCGCCGTCTATGTTCCCCAGCATGCCGTTCTTCATCGTTACATTCATCAGTACCGTATCGTAGAAATCGGGGTACCGGGAACGGGCGGCGTCACTGCGGAAGTTTCCCGCGATGGCGTAGAGGCTTGCCGCTTCGCTTCCCGTGAACCAGCGGAGGGTGTCTATGTCGTGGCTGTTCACCTCCGCAAGAGGGCCGTTGCTTTTGGAGATGTCGTACATCCATTCCTGAGGTGTGCTTGGCCCCCGTGTCTGGGATTTGACGCTTACCACTTCTCCGATGCTGCCTGAATCAAGCATCTCCTTTGCCCTGCGGAAGTTTGCGTCAAAGCGCCGCATAAAGCCGATCTGCAGGATTACTCCCGCTTTTTCGGCGGCGGCGATCATGGCCTGACATTCTTCCCTATTCATTGCCATGGGTTTTTCGCAGAAGATGTGCTTCTTTGCCTCCGCCGCGGCAGTAACAATGTCTCTGTGGAATTTGGTAGGCGTCACCACGATCACGGCGTCCGCGCCGCTTTTCTGCAGGGCTTCCCGGTAGTCCGTGTAAACCTGGTTTACTCCCAATTCATCCGCCGCCTTCCGGGCGCTTTCCTCAAATGTATCGCTCACGGCAACGATCCTGGCTCCCGGCACTCGGGAACTGTAGTTGCGGGCATGGATCATGCCGGCCCTTCCGGCGCCGATTAAACACAAACCGATAGTTTCTTTCATCGCTCTCTATTCCCCTCCATACAGGCTGTTCTGGATTTTTAGTGTTTTTAGGTATCTTTTAGCAATGGTTTTATAGATTTCGTGGGCCGCAGGATTACTGTGGATACGTTTTCTTTCCCGAATCGTCTTGAGTACCGGTTCTTTGGGATCTTTGAAGAGCCCGGCTCCGCAGCCTGCGATGACGGCGCTTCCCGCGAGGGCGGTGTCTCCTGCGATGAAGCTTACCGTATCCAGTCCCAGCACATCGGCCTTGATCGTGTTAAAGAAATCAGACTTGGATCCGCCGCCTATGGAGGAGAGGCGGGTATACGCGCTGCCGGGGTAGAGATCCCTCAACACGGAAAGGTAGAAAGAGTACTCATAGGCGATGCCCTCCATCACCGCACGGAAAAGATGGGCGCGGCCATGTTTCAGGTCGAGGCCGGAAAAACTCCCCTTAAGATTCGGCATGGCGGGCAGCACCCTCCCCGCAAAGTGGGGGATAAAGATGAGCCCTTCGCTGCCCGGCGCCACCCCTGCCGCCTCTTCCTCAAGTTCTGCGTAGGAGGCGGGAGGATTTCCGCTGAAGTTATCGCGGAACCAGCGGATCGTAAGCCCTCCGCCGTTGATGTAGGCCAGGGGATACCACTTGCCGTCTTCGGGTGAACGCATCATGGTCATGGTTTCGTGGGCGGTATCGGGGGCGTATGAATCCGCCAGGGCGCAGAGCACCGATGCGGTTCCCGCCACGTCAAGAATGCTGTCTTTTTCAAAGAGTCCGGCTCCCAGGACAGAGGCCGCCGTATCCCCGGCCCCCGCGGCCACGGGAATACCCGTTACCAATCCTGTCAGCGCGGCAAAGTCCGCAGTAGTTCTGCCGGCAATTTCAAAGGGGCTTACAATACGGGCCATCTTTTCTCTTGGTATGCCGAAAGCGGCAAGAAGTTCATCGCTCCAGGTTTTACGGAGATTGTCCGCAAAGCCGGAAAAATGACAGTGGGTATAATCGAATGTAGCATGTTCCGCATCAAGGCCGCAGATCTTTCCGACAACATAGCCGTGGGGGAGAACGAATTTGGCAATTTTTTTGAAGGTCTCAGGTTCCTCTTCCTTCCATCGGAGGATCTTTGGGCCGTGGGTAAAACTTACAGGCCCTCCGCATATCTGCATTATCCGTTTTCCCGCCCGGCTTCGCATGACCTGGACCTGTTTTTTGCAGCGGGTATCAAGCCATGAGTCGTAATAGGTGGCCGCTTCGCCTTTGGCGTCAATGCCCATGATTCCCGCCATCTGGGAATCAAGACCGATCGCGGCAACATCGCCGCCTTTTACCCGGGCCTTTTCCAGGAGTTCCCGGATCACCCGGATGACCGAGCCGTAAATGTCATCGGCTTCCTGCCACACCGTTCCTGTTTCCCTCCGGATGAGGCGTGAGGCTTCAAATGCCTCCGAGAGGAGGATCATGTCCGGATTGAAAAGGCCGGCCTTTGTTCCCTGGGTGCCGATATCGATGCCAATCAGTAAATCCGACATGAAGCATATCCTTTAAGGCCGTTCCAAAAGGCGATCCGGCAGGATCGTGACTTTGGAACAGACGCCCTTATATTACCTGGGTTTGAAATCCGTAGACCTTGGCAAGCTGCAGGAGTTCGTGGGTAATATCACCCTGTATGATGATTGCGTGGTGGCTTGAGAGTCCTTCCATGACCTTGTGCCCGGATCTGTTGCGGTAACGGAGCAATGCGCCGTTGCGGGTATCGGAACCGGGATACTGAACATAGTCTTCGATCTCCGCCTCAATGATGGTGAGCATCTTCATGTCCGACCGGAGCTTTGCCATGGTAACAGGCCCCTTCGCCATCCTGCAGTCAATAACAACCGCGTCGTCGTTGACGATGGCCAGCGCCTTGGGACGGAGTACCCAGTCCGTGCAGAAACTCTGCGGAACTTCGCCGAAGTAGCCGCAGTGTACTCCCAGCGCATGGTTGTCGGGATCCTCAATATCGGGAAATTTGTCGATCCGTTCATGTTTGAGGGCCGCCATGCCCACGAGGAAGGGGTAGATATTGGTCATCATCAGGGGGTGGCGCAGGCTGGAATAGAGAATGAATTTGCTGATCAGGGTGACGGTGTCCCCTTCGCAGGCCCAGATGATGTGATCCTTTTCAAAGATCCAGTTCCAGGCAAGACAGGGAGTGGTGTCGGAATGGAAACTCTCGTTGAGACAGTTCGCCCCCACTCCGTATACATTTCCTGTTTCGTCTATGGTTTCCCGTATGGCGATGTAGATCTTTACCGCCTTGAGAATAGTGGACATGGGGAGATCCTCTGTGGGTACGGCCCATCTCTTCCAGAGTTCCGCGGCCTTTTCATCGGGGATGCCGCGGGCCCTTTCGTTTAGCGCCTTCCAGCTTTTGTAGACAATCTTTACGCCGAAGGCTTTTTCAATCGCCTCGCTTGATTCCTTTTCCCACCAGTAGAAACGCTTGAAGATATAGGCCTGCATACCCTCGCCGGGATCGTCCTGGAACATGAGGAAGTTGACGCCGCCTGCCATAAGGCGCTTTGCGGAGATGGCCCTGAACACAACCTTCGCAAGATCTGTGTTGTAGGGAGTAAAGACATTGAGACCCGCCTGGGTGCGGAGCCAGCTTACAATTTCCCAGTCCCACATCTCCACCGTCCCGAAGGAAGAAGTAAGAACGATGACGGGCAGCCTGATCGTTTTTAGAATTTCCATGTAGGAAAAAATCGCCCCGATCATCTGGGGGAAGAGAACCGCGTCAACTTCATCCTGCTTGATGCCCTTGAGCGTTTCCGCGGAGAGGGGTTTTTCAGGAAGGAATTCCGCCTCTTCTCCGTAGTATTTTTTCAGCGCTTCAAGCTGCCCGGCCCGCTCGCCGTTTTCCCGTTCATTGGCTTCAATAAAATAGATTGGTAAACATCGTGTCTTCATGTTATGGCTCCCTGAAAAAGGATATACTTTAGCTTATCGAACGAGTCCATTATACTCCATCAACATGTCGCTGTAGTAGCGTTCTTCGATCTGTTCCTCTCCAATACCCAAAGATTTAAGGAGGGAAAGCAGCCGTTTTCTGTCCGCTTCAATGATTTCCCGGTTTTCGCTGTCCTCAACGATCTCCAGTTCAATGAACCAGCCGAGCCCCTCTACTTCGGAAAGTTCCGCCGTAACGGGAATTTCCCCGGCGGCGGTCCCGGGAAAACTAAAGGCCCAGCCTTCTTTGCGTTTTTTAATGCCCGGACTAAATCCAAGACGGCGGAGCAATTCCTCAAAGACTTCGGCGTTATCAATCGAGAATTCCTGTTCATCGTTAATTTCCACACCGTTTTCCAGCCTTTTGGTTTTATAGGTGACTATGAGCCGTTCATTTTTCAAGCTTCCGTCCTCAATTTCCCGGTCTTTCCTGATTCTAAGCTCATTGAGAAGTTTTTCCCGAGGGGAAACCCAGTATGAATCCTCTTTTTTATATGACCTTTCAAAGATCCCGCTTGAAAAAAGAATTTTTTTAAGACTTTCACTGTCATGGACATGGGCTTTTAACTCGATTTCGGTTGCCATAAGCACTCCTTTGCCTAAAAATGGCCTTTTTTAGACCTTATGGTAGTTTCTTACAATAATCTATCGCCTTCAAGTACTAATTTACTTGCAAATTTTGGAGCTTTAGGTCTTAATGATAGATGCAAGTATATCATGAAAGAGGGAAAAATGCCGATAAATAGCTATGATCTATCGACGAGGCGCAAACTTTCTGCTCCCGTTGATCTTGTCCCTCATGGCCGTGTTATCGGTACGAGTGCCGGCGGAGGAGGCAGTTCACGTGGTAGTAAAAGGGGAAACCATTTACGCTATAGCCCGATCCTTCAAGGTGAGTCCGGAGGAATTGATGTCGTTTAACAACATCACCGATCCCTCCCGGCTGCAGGTAGGCAGCCGGCTAAGGATTCCCGGAGGGGCTTCGGTTTCGGTACAGAAATCTGTTTCTGCAAACACTCAGAAACTTACCGAATACCGGGCGCAGAAGAATGATACCCTTTACAGTATTGCCAGGCAGAACGGAGTAAGCCTTGAGACCCTGAGGTCTGTCAACGGTTTCTCCGAAACCTATGTGCTCAAGGTAGGCGACCGCGTAAAGATACCCCAGAATTCTTCTGTCAGGACAGTGTCCGGCGGGGGGACTCAAACCCAGACTGTCACCGCATCATCCGCTTCCACCTCCTCTTCCTCTGCACCGCGCAGTACCAGTGTTGCAAAAAATATTGATTCCGCACTGCGCTGGCCCGTGATCCCTAAAGAGCTTTCCTATATGAAGGGAAAACTTTCGGGAGTCTCCGTAACAGGGGAAAGATCCGAACCGGTCAAGAGTCTAAGCGGAGGAACCGTAGTTTCCGCAGGCCCTTACCGCGGCTTCGGCAGAGTAGTGATTATACAGGCAAACGGAGGCTATCTCTATGTCTATGGCGGATGCGAGAGCCTCTCGGTGAAGGAGGGCGACCGGGTTGGGCCCGGTATGGAGTTGGGCAAATTAGGAATCGACGCGGTGTCGAACAAGCCCGAACTGTTCTTCATGGTGTACAAAAATAACGCCCCTATTGATCCCGCCAAGGCTCCCAGAGCCTAGTATGAAGAGGGAATCATGCAGCGCACTATCGATTCTGAAAGCAGGTACGAGAAGACCAAGACCAGGAATGTTCCGCGTCTTAAGAATACCAAAAGTACAAAAAAGCCCAAGGCTGTAAAAGAAACAGATCCTCTGGCGCTTTATTTCAAACAGATCTCGAAATTTCCACTGCTTTCGGTGCAGGATGAACAGGAGATCGGCGAAAAGATAGTAAACCTGCGGGGCGAAATCCGGAAACTTGAGGAATCGGACAAAAAGGAAACGGACGAGACAGGCTACAGGAAAGAAAAAGCCAGGCTGGATGCGCTTCTGCTCTCCCATAAAAACCGGATGATCAATTCCAATCTGCGTCTCGTGGTTTCCATCGCAAAGAATTACCAGCACCGGGGGCTTTCGCTTCTCGATCTGATTGATGAAGGCAACATCGGCCTCATAGAAGCGGTGGAACGTTTCGATTATACACGGGGCTGCAGATTTTCTACCTACGGCACATGGTGGATCAGACAGGCGATTATCAAGAGTATTGCCGACAAGGGCAGGGTGATCCGCATCCCCATTCACATGCTCAACACAATCAAGAAATGCTACTTTGTGGCAAAGCAGCTTACCCAGGATCTGGGCCGTGATCCAAGCGATGAAGAGTTGTCCGAATACCTGGGCCTTCCGCTTTCCAAGGTGAAGGAAATAGTGAAGCTTTCCCAGGAAACGACGAGCCTTGATACCATTGTCGATGACGGAAACCTTACCCGTCTTGCGGATCTCATTAAGGACGACAGCATGGAGGAGCCTTTTGAGATGGTGTTCTCCGTGACACTGCAGGAGACCATGGAAGGAATTCTGTCTCATCTTTCGGAGAGGGAGATGAAGATCATTCAGCTCCGTTTCGGCCTTGCCGGGGAAGGGCCCCTTACCCTGGAAGAGACGGGGAAACTTCTGGGCATTACACGGGAGCGGGTCAGACAGATTCAGGAAAAGGCAACCTTCAAGCTCCGTACCCTCAAGGAACTCACCGAACTCAAGGCCGAAAGTTAGGCCGGTCAACACGGAAACATATAATTTTATAACTGAGGCTGTTCCAAAACTCACCGGGTTTTGGAACAAGTTCAACTTAAAGTTTATAACAGATAACCGTTTGTAATCTGGGCAACAAGGCGGTATTCGCTCGGGTTCTGTCCGTATTGATTTTTGAACACCTTATAGAAATAGCTTTCGTTTTCCATGCCTATTCTGGACATGATCTCCCGGTTGGAAAGTTTGGAGTTGCGCAGCCATTCGGCGGCTTTCTCCATGCGCAGGGAATTAATGTACTCGGGGATAGACTTCTGCATGTGTTCGTTGAAAATACGGCTCAGGGTGGAAGGGGTTATCCTGAGCATGGACGCGAGTTCCGCGGCGTTCAGGTTTACATCCGCATAATTGTTCCGGATGATGTCCAGAATCTGCGTCATGATCTCCCCGCTTTTGTCCCCGCTTCGCCTGCGTTCCGGCCGGGAAGCCGCATCGATCAAATTTGTTTGCAGGGTCAGGGCGAAGTCGTCCAGGGTGGGCAGGGATAGCAGCAGGCTTTCGGAAAACTGTGTCTGCAGATCGATGGGCGATTCGAGGGTTTCGTTCATGCGGAACAGGGTTTTGCGCAGTTCGCCCAGCATCTGCCGCAGATAAAAATGCAGATTGTAGATCTCCATGGAACGCAGCCTTTCGATAAGTTCCGCCAAATGCCGGCTCATGTCCTCAAGTCTGTGTTTTTCCAGATCCGTCAAAAACCTGGACTCCAGATCATAGGGATAGGGTGTTTCCGCATCCCGGCGTCCGACTTCGGCCTGGGTTATGAGCGACTGTCCGGGCAGCACAAAGTGGTACAAGAGGAGGCGCTGAGCCGTATTATAGAGGCCGGAAACACAATTAACCCCGCTCTGCGGACCGGCAAGCGCCGCTGTCACCGGAATTTCCGCCCGCTTTCGCGCCG
>JAITES010000098.1 GCA_031281925.1 Treponema sp.
TTCCATCATGACCCTCTCCATTGTGGGTACCATTTTTTCCAGGATGCTGGAGCCCAACATCGGGGCCGTCAATGTTACCCTCAGATCCCTCCACCTGGACTTCCTTGCCCTTCAATGGCTTGGACGGCCCGGCCCGGCGCTCTTTTCCCTTATTATGGTGAATGTCTGGACATGGACGGGGTTTTCCATGCTTCTTTATAATGTGAACATGACCAATATCCCGGAGGAACTTTACGAGGCTGCAACCATAGACGGCGCGTCAGGCTACCAGCAGTATTTCCGTCTTACCTATCCGTTGCTGCGGAATACCCACCTCTCACTCATTCTTCTGGGCTCCATCAGCGTACTTAAAACTTTCGATCTCCCATACGTACTTACAAAAGCAGGGCCCAATCATGCCACGGAATTTTTTTCAACCTATATTTACCTCCTCTCGTTTGACTACTTTGATCAGGGCCGTTCTTCGGCGCTGGTGACCATACTCTTCTTCCTCTCGCTGCTGCTTAAGATTATACAGTTACGTATGTATGGCCTTTTTGATCAGAAGGAGAAAAAATGAAAAAGTCAAACAGTTTTTTTATTTTCGGAATAGCGGTACTGTTCATATCTTCACTTATTGTCGCCTATCCTATTGCCCTGGCCTTACAGCGTTCCTTTTCGGTAAACGGTTTTGGAAATTACGCCGCCGCATTAAAAAAAGTAAACATCTTCCGTAATTTAATGAACAGCATCGTAGTTACGGGCATTACCCTTGCAGGAACCATAACTATATGTTCCCTGGCCGCTTTCGCGTTTTCCAAACTCAACTTCAGGGGCAGGAATATCTTTTTTCTCTTTATTATGATGGGCATGATGGTTCCTACCTCGGCTACCATTTTTCCGCTGTTTCAAATAATAAAATTTCTCAAGCTGGTAAACAAGCCGGTCTCCCAAACCCTGCCCTATATAACGGGCAATTCAATCTTCGGTCTCCTGCTGCTCAAAATCTATTTTGATTCCCTGCCAAACGAAATGATGGAATCCGCGAGGATAGACGGAGCCAACTCGTTTCGCATCTTTGTCCAAATCATGTTGCCCAATACCCTGCCCGGACTTTCCATACTTTTTGTAAATACCTTTATGGGAGCGTGGAACGAGCTGCTTATCGCCATTACCTTTATCAGCAAGCGCGAATACATGACCATGGCAGCTCTGCCTATCAGCTTTGCTTCCAGTCCCGGGCGATCCGACAATTCCGTAGGAGAACTCTTCGCCGTCCTTATCATGTGCCTCATTCCGGTTATTATTTTCTACATCTGTGCCCAGAAGATGATAATCCGGGGCATGACTCAAGGCGCGGTAAAAGGCTAGACACATGGATGACCTTAACCTTGAATCCGAAAAAGACGCGGAATATGTTAAAAGTCTCAAAACACAAATGGAGGCGGAACTAAAAGAGATTCGCGGAAACAGAAAAAAGTGGTCTACAGCCAAAGACTGGAAACCTGTTTCCTTCAAAGCCTCTGTTCCTGAAAAGGGAGTACATCTTTTACCCGGCCCTTTGCGCCGGCTTTTCGATGCAAATATCGCCACTATAAAACACTGCTTTTCCATCGAAGATTACTGTGAAGGGGAGCCTGCGGATTTTATAAAACAGATAAACATCCCGCGGCCCGGACATGGCTGGAGCGGCTGGCTTCCGGGATCAAACGATGGAAGAATGCTTTCCGGTGCGGCTAACGCGCTGCGGTGGGAAGAAGATCAGGAACTTCGCAAAATCGTAAATAAAATTATAGCCGGTATTAAAGAGCGAATGAGAGACGATGGGTACAACAATTACTACAGCGAAGAAGTATCCTATGCGCTTCGGCATTATCCGCATAATCTTCATAAAACAGAGGTGGGAACCGTCTCTGTTCTTACAGAGAGAAAAAACTATGACCGGGTCTTCTGGACCAGGGGGATGATCGCCGCCGGCCTTGCGGGTAATGCCGATGCCCTGCCCCTGGCCCGGCGCATGTATGACTGGTTCAACAATGCCGGTGAATTCCTCCCGGATTTGCTCCTTGGCGGAAACGCCACCAATGGTTTCCCCGGCGGCCCGCTTATGTACCATACTCCCCTGGGAAGGGAAGAAGATATAATAACGAACAAACGCTTTCTGGATCAGGACTATTGGATTAAGGCCCTTGCGGAAAAGCAGCCTCTGGCGTTCAGCCATTATCCGGGAGAGAGGCCTCACTGTTACTGTCTCCTTTTTCTTGAAGCATTGGCCGATGAATACAGGGCTACGGGCGAGAAAAAATATCTTGAAGCCCTCCTGGGCGGCTGGGAAGTTTACCGGGATAATTATAAACATCCCGGAGGAGCGACGGCGATCTGTGAGGCGGACGGTCCCTATCCTCCAAAGTCGTACTACCTGACAAGCGGACATAACGGCGAAACCTGCGGATCTGTGTTCTGGATCTGGATAAACCAGCGGCTTATGCAGCTTGAGGCCGAAGAAAAGTATGCTGCGGAGATTGAAGAAGCAATTGTCAATATCATCCTTGCATGCAGGGATGAAAAGGGACATACCAGGTATCACAACAGGCTTCATGGCAAAAAAGAGCCGGGTTTAAATCAAAACACCTGCTGCGAAGTTTCATCTACAGGTCTTATCTCATCCCTGCCTGAATATATTTTCATGGCCGATGATTCAGGGATCTATGTAAATCTTTTTTTCAGCGCCGAATTTGAAGGGAAGGGCAGAAAACTGAAGCTTAGTTCGGCTTTTCCCCTGGATGGAAAGGTTACAATAGAAATTTTAAGCGAAGGCAAATTTGATCTTCGTGTCAGAATACCCGCATGGGCGGGAGATATTCCGCTTCTGTTGAATGGGGAAACGGCTCAAAATGGAAAGCCGGGGACTTACGTGTCGATTGAACGTGTCTGGAAGAAAGGCGATACAATCAGTTTTAATTTGCCGTATAAATTCCGTACTGTTGAATATACAGGTTTTGACGCAGCGCCAAACGGCAGACGGCATAGTCTCTTTTATGGCCCGGTACTCCTGGCCTTAACCGGAGACTTTGAAGAAAAAGATATTCCCGTTATTCAACTGGAACCTTCCGATCCGGGGAAGAAGCTCAGAGCGGAGCCGGATAAGGACTTGCACTTTAAGATAAAGGAGTTGGAGCGCTGTCAATTTATTCCCTATTATCAGATACATACAGAGACATTTACCTGTTTCCCTGTATATGAGTCTCCTGACTTTTGATACGGCGGAAGAGATACGGGAAAAGTGGAATCATTTTAGACGCGTAAGGCGTCAATATTTTATACGGAGGCAAATATGCTGCTGGATTTAGAGACCTACAAAGACAAGGTAACAGGCTGCTGGGCAGGGAAGAACATCGGAGGGGTGCTTGGAGCGCCTTTTGAGGGGAAACGACAGATCAACAAGGTAGATTTCTACACCCAGGATCTTTCCAAAGGGCCGCCGCCCAATGACGATCTGGATCTGCAGATAGTCTGGCTTGCCGCTGTTGAACGCTACGGCAGGAATGTAAATGCCTCCATACTCGGAGACTATTGGCTCTCCTATATCATCCCCAACTGGGTGGAATACGGAACGGGCAAGGCGAACCTCAGGGCAGGGCTTGTACCTCCCCTTGCCGGTCTTATCGACAACACCTACAAGGACAGCTGCGGCTGTTTTATCCGTTCCGAGATATGGGCATGCCTCGCGCCGGGGCAGCCGCAGATAGCGGCGCGTTACGCGTACGAAGACGCCATTGTGGATCATCAGGGCGAGGGGATGTACGGTGAAGTATTCTGCGCGGCCCTGCAAAGTGCCGCCTTTGTCGAAAGCGATCCTGACATTCTCATTGATATAGCGCTTTCATATATACCGGAAGACTCCGCCGTGGCCCGCTGTGTCAAGCAGGCGGTGGCCTCTCATAAACAGAAAGTTTCGCTGGCCGAAGCCCGTAAACGCATACACAACGAAGCGCCGGGAACCTTCGGTATTCAGGGCATAAAACTCTCCCAGATTCAAAAAGAAGGTAACGAAGGGCTCCAGACCGGCGCGCCGGGCTTTGATGCGCCTGAGAACGTGGGTCTCACCATAGCGGGCTGGTTCTACGGTGAAGGCGACTTCGGCAAGGCTCTCTGTGCCGCGGTGAACTGCGGCGAAGATACCGACTGCACCGGCGCTACTCTTGGCGCTCTTCTTGGCATAATCATGGGAGCTTCGAAGCTTCCGGAAAAATGGACTACTCCGCTTGACGACAAAATTGTTACCATGTGCATCGACAAAACAAGCCGCGGCATCTGGGTACCCGATACCGCAACGGAACTTGCCGAACGGGTCATCAGGGTAACGCCGGCCTTTCTGGGTCAGGATCTCTGCGACATTTTTGCTCCGGGCGGCATGACGATCAAATGCCTTGAGGGGAAAGATCTCTACTGCAATACGGCAAAGGACTATCTTCCGCTCATTAACGGCGGCAGTATTGACGAAACTCTGCCGGTGAACGAACTTACGTCCCTCTCGCCATATATAATCCGTTACAGTTTTCCCGCCTTCAATATCTTTGTGGACTACTGCGAATCGGTATTTTTCAAATCAAACGAAGAGAGAACCATCAAGGTGTGGGTAACCAATTCCCGAACCCAGAAACAGCAGCAATGGGCAAAGATAAGTCTCTATACCCCGGAGGGCGTAGAGGTACTGAACGGCAGGAGTGTGCTTAAACCTCTCAACAATCTTTTTGGTTCAAAGGCGGAAGCCGAGTTTATCTTTAAGTCCTGTTGCTTTGAAGGCGCAAAACTTGAGCTGATAGTCGATGTATCCCTTGAGGGCAGACACTCGACAGGACAGGCGAAGGTAGTATTGATGCACGAAAACGGCCGGCCTTGCCACTGCGAATAGTGTCTCTATTCCGGGGTCTGTCTATAATGTAGGCACATTATAGACAGACTCTATTCTAACAGCGAAACTGTTTTGCGGCCGAGTGGACCAAATTTCTCTTGTGCAGGGCTTTTTCCAGACGTTCAAGAGATTCCTGCAGTACGGACTGGGGGCAGGCAAGGTTTATCCGCTCATGGCCTTTGCCGCTCTCGCCGAAGATGTAGCCTTCGTCCAGAAAGAGAAACGCCTCATGGGTCATAAAGTGTTCCAGTTCCCTACTGTCCGTGTATCCCTTCGGGCCGCCGGCGTCAGAAAGCCGGCTGTACGGCGTTGCCTCCGGCATCTTCAGGTCCAGATTCCGGCAGTCCCACCACTGGAGGTAGGTTCCCTCCAGGGGGAATACTTTGATTGAGGGGATACGTTCAGCCATGAAGCGCTCCACGAAGCGTTTATTGGAATCCAGCACGGAGAGAAGTTCGTCCAGCCATGTTTCACATTCGGTGTAGGCTATCTCCGTTGCGCGGTAGGCCAGGGAGTTAAGTCCCGGATGGGCGCAATGGGTCAAAAGTGTATCATGGTAGCGTTTCCGTATTGCCGGATTGGGAATGACGGCATAGGAAGCATGAAGACCTGCCAGATTGAATGTCTTGCTGGGTGCGCTCAGGACAAGGGACGTCTCCGCGGCTTCCCCTCCCAGGCTTGTAAAGACTGTGTGTTTATAGCCTTTCATTATAAAGTCAAAGTGAATCTCGTCGGAAACGACAGTAACATTGTTCTTTATACATATAGCGGAGATCTGTTCCAGTTCCTGTCTTTCCCATACCCGGCCCACGGGGTTGTGGGGGTTACAGAAAATCAGTAGTTTGTTTTCCGGAACCTGCGCCTTCTTTTCCAGATCGGCAAAGTCGATAACATAACGGCCGTTTTCTACTTTAAGTTCATTCCGGATTACCCGGCGTCCGTTTCTTTCGACAGCCGTATAGAAAGGCGGATACACAGGCGTCATGATGATTACCCCGTCACCGGGCCCGGTAAAGGCCTGCACCGCATTAAAGAAGGCGCCTATTACTCCTTCCGCGGGGATGATCCATTCCCTCTCAATCTCCCAGCCGTGGCGTTTGCGCATCCAGCCGCGGATAGAGTCAAGCCAGGCATCGCCGGGAGCGGTGTAGCCCAGCACCAGATCCTTCAGGTAAGAAGTAAGGCCGCGGATAATTTCAGGAGCCATTTTGAATTCCATATCCGCCACGGAGAGAGGGACGATGCCTTCGGGAACATCCGGGTTTATGTTCTTCATCGCGATGTATTTAGATGCCCCGGTTCCTTCCCGGTTCACCCTGCTTGTAAAATCGTACATGTATAAGCCGCTCCTTGCGGCATAGTAAGAATAAAGGAAAAATCCTTAACTTAAGGCGCGGGATTTTTACTCTTCCGCGACGGCTTCAACTTCCACCAGAACATCACGGGGAAGCTGCTTTACCGCTACGGTAGAACGTGCGGGCTTACCGGTAAAATACTGGGCATAAACCTCGTTAAACGCGGCAAAATTGGCCATATCGCTTAAGAAACAGGTAGTTTTGATCACTTTTCCCAGTGAAGACCCTCCGGCCTCAAGAACGGCCTTGAGGTTTTTGATAACCTGGTGGGTCTGGGCTTTGATGTCTCCGCCTGCAACTTCCCCGCTTTCCGGGAAGAGGGGGATCTGCCCCGAGGTAAAAATGAATCCGCCTGAGGCAAAAGCCTGGGAATAGGGGCCGATGGCGGCAGGCGCCGCGGTGGTTTCAATCTTTTTCATACCGTTTTCTCCTTAAACATTTAATCTAGTATAGAAACATTATTTATCAACGCCGTTTTGCTTTATCAGTTTTTCAAGTTCCGTCTTTGGATCTTTTTTTGCGGCCCTGGATTTATTGAGGGCCTTTGCCTTTTCAATGAAGAGGGGAAGATCCCCTCCGGAAAATTCATAGAGTTCCCGGTAATAGGAACCGCCGCCATAGTAAAGTCTGAACAGTTCAAGATACGCATTATTCAGCTGCATGCCGGAGAAAGCCCGGTAATTTTCACTTTTGAAGCGGCTCTCATACTCCGCATCGAAACGCCTCTTGGCTTTTTCCAGGACTTCGGCCTTTTCCGCAAGTTTTTCTTCCCGGCTGCCGCCGCCTGAATACACCGTTTCGAGTTCTGCGCAGAGTTCCTGTATAAAGGCTACATAGGCTTTGTTGTCGGCTTCGCTGTCAAGAATTTCACGGTATTCGGCAGAATCCCTGCCGAAACGGCTTTCTATATAGAGCCTTGCCCCTTCGGTTCCCACGAATTCCGCGAGTTCCTCGTTAAACTGAACCTGCCCTGTAATAAAAATGGTGGAATGGAGAAGTTCGTGAAGTATAAGATTGGCAAGAGAGGCGGCCCTGTAATCCCGCATAAAGGAGTAGAGCGGGTCACGGAACCAGCCCAGGGTGGAAAAGGCGTCTACCGGACGAATCCAGACATCAAGGTTCCGCTTCCGCAGTTTTTCCGCTTCCCTGCGCGCATCTTCTGCGTCAAAGAAACCTTTGTAGGGCATGGTTCCTACCACCGGATAATGCCACTCGTGGCGCTTAAAGCTGTCCTGGGCCGAAGCGGAAACAATGGCGGCCAGATAATTTCTGTCCAGTCTTACATAGGTAGTATAATTTCTGCTTTCCTTTAGTCCGAGTTCCTTCATGGCAAAACTGCGGATATCGCGAATCCGTTCAACAAAAAGTCTGTCCTCCTCCGAGTCTTTAAGGGATTCCAGGGGAACTGCCCGGCCCAGATAGGAAAACATGACGGCGCCTTGCTTAAGGGTATAGCATCCTGAAAAGAGGGCGGAAAAAAACAGCACTACCGCTACGGCTCCTCCCACGGGTAAAAAAATGTAAAAGAAATCATGTTTCATCGGGCGGCGAATCAATACCCGTCGGAAAGACTGCGGTTAACATCCCTCTGGTAGAGATCCTGGTACACATAACTGCGGTTTTTCAGTTTTTCCTTGATTTCTTTGGAGAAAGGCATGTAGCGCCAGAAGATGCCCCGGACTTCCTTGTTCAGTTTCTGAATGCCGTCGCTTTCCTTGGTCATCCAGGCGATGTAGTCCTGGATAAAGAATTCCTTGACATCCCCCTTGAGTTTCTGCGCATTGAACCACTGGTAGTAATTGCCTGTAATTCCTTCTTCCATCCAGTAGTAGGAAGCCTTCTCCTTGGCAACCTGCCAGCGGAGATCGGCCACCGCGGAAAGAATAGCGATATGCAGACTCTTAGGATACATGGGAATCGCTATCCGGCCCCGGCTTGTGGCGCGGTTGAAACGGTCAAAAGGTTCCCAGCAGATGCCCACGTCGCCGTAACTGGGGATCAGCACCACATAGGGAACAATGCGGTTAAGCCGGTTCTTGTAGGAACGGCAAAAAGCTTCCGGATCTATGCTCTCAATAAAGGTAAGTTCCGCAATAATATTCTCCCGGAATCCCACGTCATTGGGCCCGCAGTGAAAATACTCGCCCGAAAGAATGGGATAGTGGTTTCCCTGCCGGCCGATGGTCATTTTGGCCATCTGACGCACCGTTTCTATTTCAGTATCAACCGCCCTGGCGTCAACCTGAACCGCCCCGCCTTCTTCTTCAACCTTCTGTTGAAGGGATCTTACATCCGCATCGGACTGGTAGTAATCCTTCAGGTTGAGATCCAGTTCGTGGTCTATTTTGAGCAGCCCTTTCAGCATTTCCTGTATATCGCCGAAGACCCGCTTCTGGGGCTCGCTGTAACATGCCTGCACCCCCTGAAGGCCGTCCACCGGATAATGCTCCAGTATGATGGCAATACGATCCTGAAGCATCTTTTCCAGATTGAAACGCTCTTCATTTTTGGCCTTGAGAATTGACCGGGCGCCGTCAAGTTTGCCCTGGGCCTTTTCCAAAAGCTGCTGCAGCCTTATCTGACTGTTATTTCTGGCAACCCTCACCTCATCGGTAGAGGAATTGCGCACGACGCCGCTCCCCACGTTTTTGAACCACTCATCAAGATAGAAAACAGGCTGATTCAGCTCATTGGCAACCACGGCCTTCCCGAAAAGATCCCTTGTTTCAGCATCAATAAGAGTCGGATGAAGGATTCCAAAACGGAGCAGGTACTTTTTGGGGTCGGGGAGCTTGCCGGAAGATTTCTTGGCCACCTGGGTAAAAAAATCCCAATACGCGGTAATAAACTGCTGGCGGTAAACGCTGCGATCCTTGGGATCCTTGGTCGTAAGGTACTTCTGCAGAATCGTATGAACCCGTTGGGCAATGTCTCCCTCCCCGGAGAGAGCCGCCTTGTAATAGTTGGGATCGTTAAACGCGGCGTGAGGAGTTGACTCTAAACGCTTGGTTACCGGAGGAAAATGTTCAACGGTCAGATCGACTTCGGGGGCTTCTCCTGCCTCCAGAGGCCCGCCGATTTCCCCTCCCACGCTGAAGATACTTTCATAATTCGGAACAGAATCCTGATTTGCCCCGGCTTTTGGGACGCTTGCACCCAGCAGCGCAGCGATTTCAGGATCCATTTCCCCCTGAAAAATACCATCTTGTGCCATATTTTCATGTTAGACACTTTGGAGGGGGTTGTCAATCCAAACGGCAATAGTTACCTTTAGTAAAGGAGATGATAATGTTCCCAATCAACAGCGGCGTCCAGACCGGGGCAAGCACCTGGCAGAACGGGAAGCTGCTCGTTAGGCGGATAAATGTGGCGGGTCTGCCGGAGCTCTATGCGGGCCACGAAGTTGCCCTTCACTCCCTTACCCACCCCCATCTGGAGAATCTGATATTGCATACTGCACAAACGCAGAGGCTTTTGGTCTTTAGGTAATGCAGACAGGCCTTTCAGTTTTTATTGCCTTTGCCGCAGGATTACTGTCATTCTTTTCACCCTGCGTAGTC
>JAITES010000130.1 GCA_031281925.1 Treponema sp.
CTTGACAAGTAATACATGTGAGTATTACTATAAGATTATGGAAGCCCGAAAGGTTGTATGGGACAGCGAAAAGGACATCATAAACCGGAGGGAACATAACATCGGCTTTGACGCTGCCCAGCTTGTTTTTGGAGACCCGCACCGGATTGAACGCATAGACCGGAGCAAGGGGAATACTTCTTGCAAACAAGGCGGAGAGGAGAAGTTACAATGGCTATTATCACATCGACGGTAAGGGTTGGTCAGAAGCCAACTAAAGAACAGTTAAAAGAAATACGGCAGGCCGCAAAGAAACCAATCCGCTATACCGAAGACTGCCCGGAATCCACCCCGGAGGCCTTAGCCGAATTTGCGGCCATGGCGCGGGAACTGCGGAAAAGAAAAGAGCCCTTACGCCCTGTTATTGCCCTGCGCCTAAAACCCGATGTGCTGGCAAAATACAAGGCCCTGGGAAAGGGCTATACCGGTATTATGGCTGATGTCCTGAACTACGTGGCCGATAACCCGGAGATACTTTCAAAGACCCGTGGGTAAACCCCGCCCCCGGGCGGTTGAACGGGTTCGCCGGGTACATGCCAGGGGAAGGGTTTAGGATATATAAATCCCCTTACTTCTTCATCGCCAGTGAATCATTAGAGGCGATAAATTCTTCATCTCCCCGGGCCGGGACATTGAACAAATCCATGGCTTCCTGGAAACGTTCTTCAATGCGGCTGCGGTTTTCCAGAATTCTTACGGCATAGTCGAGTGTCTGCCGGGGGGTGCCGCCGGAATTTACCCGGCCGGTACCCGCATTGTACATGACAAGGGCCACCAGTTCCGAACCTCCGGTATCCAGGCACCAGCGCAGATGTCCGAGGCCGTACCAGGCATTGACTCCGGGTTTGAAGATGTCTTCCTCGGAGAGTTTGGGGAAACTGCGGCTGTTAAGCTGAAACAGGCCCCTGTCTATGGAGTGATCATTATTCCTGCGGTTGATTGCGGTAGGTTTATAGCGGCTCTCTTCCCAGCAGAGGGCAAAGGCCAGGCTGGGGGAAATATCGAAGTATTCGGCGTTGACCAGTATGGCCTGGGCCGTCTCCGTTGAACCGCAGAGGGAACTGAAAAATTCAAGCACGTGATTCCTGTTTGAATAATCCTTCCATGCGGCAAGAACAATGTCGGCCCTGTCCTGCTTTTCAATAAAAATCTCCGGGGAAACCGCGGCAAAGGGGGAGGCCCGCACCGGTTCATATTCGACAATTTCCCCGGCCACAGGCGGATTCAATATACTGTTTACCGGTACGCTTACAAGGGCGCAGAGAATGAGTGAAAGCAGAGTTCCTGCAAAAAGCGGCGCTGTTATTTCACACTGATGAAAAAAAACCGTTTTACTGTCTCCTGTCATGCTGTTTCCTGTTCTATGACTCTGACTTTGATGATTCCGTTTACCGCAACAATCTGCTCAAGAGCCGCTGCGGGGATCATCTGTTCAGTGTCAATGATATTATAGGCTATTTCGTCCCGGTGATGGTTTATCAGATCGGTAATGTTAATGTCTGAGGATGCAAGGATCGTAGTGATCTGCCCCACCATGTTGGGAATGTTTCTGTTGACTACAAGGAGACGGTGGCCGCTCCGTATATCAAGTCTGCAGCGGGGGAAGTTTACCGAATTTTTAATCGCTCCGCTTTCAAGATAATCGATGATCTGCCTTGCAGCCATGACGGCGCAGTTATCCTCCGCTTCGGGAGTTGAGGCTCCCAGGTGGGGGATGCAGATAGCCTTTTTACATGCCAGAAGTTCTGCCGAGGGGAAGTCGGTAACATAGCCTGCGAGTTTCCCCTCTTCCAGTGCGGCAATAACATCAGCCTCGTTCACGAGTCCTCCCCGTGCAAGATTGATGATCCTGCTGCCCTTCTTCATGAAGCGGAATTTTTCCGCATTGAGGAGCCCCCTGGTAGTATCGCTGAGGGGAAGGTGGAGGGTAACATAGTCGGCTTTTGAAAGGAGTCCTTCAAGGGTGTCCGCCCGCTGAACCTGGTGGGAGAGGCTCCAGGCCGCGTCCACCGAGATGTAGGGATCGTAACCGGTAACTTCCATACCCAGGGCAATGGCGGCATTTGCCACCAGAGCGCCAATGGCTCCCAGCCCCACCACCCCCAGGGTTTTGCCGAAAAGTTCAGGCCCTTCAAACTGATTTTTTCCTTTTTCCACAAGGTCGGGCACCTGATCCGCCATGTCGGCTATGCTATTCCCCCAGATCACACCCCCGAGAATGTTCCGGGAAGAGAGGAGCAGGGATGCCAGAACCAGTTCCTTTACCGCATTGGCATTTCCTCCGGGAGTATTAAAAACCACGATTCCCCGCTCGCTGCAGGAGGAAACAGGGATGTTGTTGTAACCTGCCCCGGCCCGGGCGATGGCCTTAACCGATGAGGGAATCTCGATGGCATGAAGGTCTGCGCTCCGCACCAGAATGGCGTCGGGATGGGGAATTTCGCTGGCAACTTCATATTTGTCCCTGGGAAAGAGATCGAGCCCCAGGGCGGAAATCTTGTTCATGGTTTGTATCTTAAACATAATTTGACTCCTCCTTCTTTAATTTAAGTCTGTCTATGACGCTGACAGAGACTAATTCAGACTCCGCTCAAATGTTTCCATGAATTGTATAAGAGAGCGGACACCTTCAATGGGCATGGCATTGTAGATGCTGGCCCTCATGCCGCCCACCAGGCGGTGCCCGGCAAGATTCACCAATCCTGCCGCCGCCGCCTCTTTTACAAAACGGTCTTCGATGTGCTTGCGTTTTTCAGCGTCTGTTTCCCTGGGAACAAAAGGAATGTTCATGAGGCTCCGGCTGTTTTTTTCTACCGGGGAAACAAAATGTTTTGAAAGCTCAAGATAGCTGTAGAAAAGCTCAGCCTTCTCCCGGTTGATCTTTTCAATTGCCGCAACTCCTCCCAGATCCTCAAGCCACTGCAGCACCAATCCTGTCATGTAGATGGCATGGCAGGGCGGAGTATTGTACATGGAAGCTTCAGCCGCATGAA
Organism: Treponema sp.; assembly: GCA_031281925.1. Classification (GTDB taxonomy): domain Bacteria; phylum Spirochaetota; class Spirochaetia; order Treponematales; family Breznakiellaceae; genus JAIRNJ01. Next base: position 3,033 of record JAITES010000130.1, read on the forward strand.
TGTCATAACGGAGCAGAGCCGGAGTCCGGGGAGGAGCATGCCCGATAAGATCCTCCCGGATTATCACCACGGTGAGCCCTGCCGGCCCCAGATTTTTTTGGGCCCCCGCATAGAGGATGCCGAATTTTCGTACCTCAAGGGCTTCCGAAAGGATACAGCTTGAAACATCGGCCACAAGAGGCACGGAACCGGTATCGGGAATGGAAGGCCAGCGGGTACCCACAATGGTATTGTTGAGGGTGATGTGGTAATATGCGTCTCCAGGCACCGGGGCCGGAGCCTGGGGAATATAGGTGTATGCCCTGTCTTTGGAAGATGCGGGGATGGAAACCTCAACATATTTTGAAGCTTCGTCCGCGGCCTTCTTTGCCCAGATTCCCGTATCCACATAGAGAGCCCGTTTCTTCGGTTCCCCCTCCGGAACCGCGGCCAGATTTAGAGGCGCCATGGAAAATTGCAGGGAAGCCCCGCCCTGGAGGAAAAGAACCTTGTAGTTCTCCGGAATACCCATAAGGGAACGAAGCAGGGCTTCAGTCTTTTCGATGATGGGCTTGAAGTCCTTTGAACGGTGGCTCATCTCCATCACCGACTGGCCCGTACCATTGACATCGCACATCTCCGCCGCCGCTTTTTCCAGCACCGGCAGAGGCAGGACCGAAGGCCCCGGAGAAAAATTGTAAACACGCTTCATAAAAATCCTCCTTAATTTCCTTGCAAATTTCCTTAGGCTCGCGGGCTGGAGGGACATATATGTATCGCCAATTCCCGCAATTCATCCAGAACAAACACATTCCGTACCACAATTTCCGGGGGCAGCCTGAGCGGTACCGGGGCAAAGTTGAGAATCCCCCGGATTCCCGCCGCGACAAGCTTCTCAGCGGAGGCCTGGGCTTCAGCGGCCGGCACACAGAGAATAGCTATCTCTATGCCGAAACGGCTCACTACCTCCCCTATCTTGTAGGCAGGATAGAGGGGAACGGCGGATTTCAGAATTTCCACCCGGTTCACATTCTTGTCAAAGCCCGCGGCAAGCTCAAATTCCCCGCCCAGGGAAGGTTCAAGACTCCCGGAAATTTCTTCATTCAAAAAGGCCGATCCCAGCCGGCCCAGCCCTACAACACAAAATTTCCGCTCTTTATCGAGACCCAGGGCGCTGCGTATCGCCGGAACAAGAAGACGGGGCTCATAGCCACAGTTACCCCCAAAATGACCGTGCATCCCCCCGGTTTCCCCATCCCCCTCTCCGTTAAGATAGGAAACATCCTTCCGAATCGTGTGGCTTGGACAGCCGGTAAGTTCCTCAATCCGGGACGAACTCAAAGGCTGAGCAAATCTTTCCATGATTCGCATAAGGTGAAGAAGCCGTACCCTGGCCGGCTCCGGTATTAAGGTCATAACCTGCCTTCTTGTATACAGCCTAAAACAAAATAAAGGCCATAACTGTGAAATATTTCACAATTATGGTACTAAAATGGGAATAATTAGTCAAGTAAAATCGGTAAAACTGCAGGGCATCGGCGTTTACTCTGTAAACAAAGCCTGATACAGGAAATCCTCATTGAGGACCGCATGCATCATCCGGCGTTTTGCGCTGACCCGTTTCTTTTCCATCGTCATTTTCTTAAG
>JAITES010000145.1 GCA_031281925.1 Treponema sp.
ATCTGGTTCTCCGGGCCTACGGCGGTCCCGATATGGATTTACGGATCATCACTCTGGCGCTGGATCTCCACCCCGACGATTTTTCCGGCCTGCCGGAAACCGATGCCCAGATTCAAACCGACGCCATCCGGGACTATTTTTGGGAGCAGGGCCGCTGGTTCCTGCCCGTCATAGGACTGGGCATAGACTATGGGGTCAATGAAAAATTCCTCATCGGTCTTGATTTTCGGACTTGGTTCCCCCTGTACCGGACCTGGAGCGGCGAGGATCTTCCGCCCATGGAAGGGTGGCGCTTTGGTGTGGGGTTCCGGATTACGGTAAAATAAATTTCAAAAATCCGCGAAATATTTCATTTCTTCAATGTTACGCGGCTTTGCCGGATTTACGGCGGGCGAAAATTGGATGGGCGCCGGCCCCGTTTTTACACGCTACGAGAGCTGCGCTGTGTTGCGCTGCGTGTTGGCATACCGTCATCTGTATAGTATTCTTTTGCTATGAAGGAGGATGCCATGTCTGAACAGAATGTATATGAACCAACCGGACCTCTGACTTTTGAAAAAGTATGGGCCATGTTCCAGGAGACCGATAAAAAATTCCGGGAAGGTGAAAAGCAGTTCAAGGAGATTCGGGACAGTTTCAAAGAAACTGACAGGGTTGTAAAGGAAACCTCCCGTATCGTGGGCAATTTAGGGAACAAATTGGGCATTGTGGTTGAACATCTTGTCCTGGCCAATATAAAAGAAAAATTTAACGCCCTGGGTTATGAATTCACCAAGGCGGGTCCCAGCGTGCTTATTGAAGACCGGAAGAAACAGATCATTACGCAGATTGATGCTATGTTGGAAAACGGAGAATATGCCCTGGCTATAGAGGTTAAAACCCAGCTTCGGGTTGAACATGTGGACGAACATCTGGAACGGATGGAAAAACTGCGCCGCTATGCCGATGACCGCGGAGACAAACGAAAATTCCTTGGCGCTATGGCGGGCGCCGTGGTGTCGGATAACGTAAAGGTATACGCCCAAAAGAAGGGGTTCTACGTGATACGACAATCCGGCGATACGGTCACCATAGAAAATCCCGATGGTTTTAAACCCGGGAGTGGTAGAGACCCTCAGCGTTTAAGGATGGAAACAATGTCAAACCTATCTGAATTAATCCACTTAGCATAAAAAGGCGCCCCCGGAAACGGAGGAAAATTTCCAGGGGCGCCTAAAGGTTTTTAACTCTCCTTTTTTAGAACAGCGAATCGGGAACGCCGGGCACGGCAAAGTAGGTATTCTTTACCAGCGCGTCTACGTCCACATCGCTTTTTACAAGACCGATTTGCTGCAGCTCATGGGCATTGCGGCTAATCGCCGTTTCGGCCTGGCTTACCGAGGCCTTATAGCTGTAGGTTTTCAGTACCTGGGCGTTTACCACAGGGTCTCCTGCGATATACTTGTTTTCGGCAAGAATCCTGGTGGTTTCATCAGGATTCTCCTGCACCCACTTGGCTGCCTTCTGAATGGCCCGCAGAAACTTTGCAGCCACCTCCGGATGAGCGGCTATTGTCTGGGAGCGGAAAGGGGTCACGCAGCAGAATTCATTTTGCAGGTTATGATCGGTGGCGTTGTTGATGACAACCCGGGCCTTTCCTTCGTTTTCAATGATCGTGGCCGCGGGATCTCCTGAACCGATTGCGTCAACCAGTCCCCGTTCCAGGGCGAGCGGCAGCTCTGCGGAAGGATATATTATCCATTCGACATCCGCATTGTCGCCGTCTACCTTGAGGCCCAGGGATGCAAGCACTCTGGAAGGTATTACCTTGGTACTGGAATTGAGACTCGGAACGCCTATTTTCTTTTTTACGCCGTTTACCGGCTTAAAGTCGGCCGGTGTTATAATTGGCGAATCGGGCGACACCAGAACTTTCACACAACCTGTATGCAGCGCCAGGGGGATCTTTACATCAAGACCGTTGGCTATGGGCTGAATCAGCGTTGCAAGAAGGTTGTTGGTAACGTCGATCTGGCCGGTAGTCAAAAGATTCATCGCCGTTCCCGGTTCGAGGTTTACCCATTCATACTTGAGTCCCTCTTCATCGTAGAAACCTTTTGCGATTGCTATGTAGAAGGGCGCCTCACAGAGACCGCCCTCCACCGGATACCCGATTTTCAGAGTGTATTCTTCACCCTGAACCGCCTGTTGCTTTCTGCCGCCGGCGACAAGGCCGGAAAGGACAATACAAGCGAACAAAAACATGAAAGCGCACTTCTTCATTTTTTTCTCCTTATGAAGATTTTTTATTCAAAGACGCATGATAAGTCTTAAGGCCTCAGCGTCTTCCCTTACAATTGATATTCCAGTTCCGCGCCGGTACCGGCAAAATGCAGAATCTGGAGTATTCTGGAACGCAGCAGGAGAAAATCAGGATCGTCCCGCCTGCGGGGGCGGCCTATTTCCACATCAATGATCTTCTCGATCTTTGCAGGCCGCGCCGACATGACAACGATCTTGTTCGCCATATAAATGGCCTCATCAACATCGTGGGTAACCATAATCGTGGTCATCTTCTGTCTGTGCCAGATATTGAGAATCTCATCCTGCATATTCATCCTGGTAAAGGCATCCAGAGCGCCCAGCGGTTCATCAAGCAGAAGTACCTTGGGCTTGTTCACAAGTGCCCGTGCCAGAGCCGCGCGCTGGGCCATGCCGCCTGAAAGATGATGCGGATGGGATTTCTCGAAACCCTCAAGCCCGACCAATTTGAAAAATTCGGGGATGTTGTGTTTTTCTTCCCGGTACACTCCGCGGGAACGGAGACCATAGGCAATGTTCTCGTAAATACTCATCCAGGGGAAAAGTGTCGGATCCTGAAACACCAATCCCCGTTCATAACCCGGCCGGCTGATCTCTTCTCCATCCAGCACAATGGCTCCGCTGTCAACCTGATTGAGTCCGGCAATGAGCCGCAGGAGAGTTGACTTGCCGCAGCCTGAAGGCCCGATAAGCGAAACAAATTCCCCCGGTTCAAAAAGGAGATCCACATCATCAAGGACGACAATATCCGGCCCTTCGTTCTGGGGAAAAGTTTTGCGCACCTTTTTGATTTCAATCCGGCCTTCGCCTTTGCTTTTCAATGTTCCTTCGTTGAAACTTTCACTCACCATCTGATGGTTCCTTTCTGCCAGCTTAAAACTCTGTTGCGAATCTTGAACTGCAGGCCGATTAAGAACGAGAATGTTACCGCAATGACGATAAAGGCCGCATATACATTGGAATACGCCAGAGTTTCCCGCTGCCAGTTTATGTACCAGCCTATGCCGAATTTACATCCGATCATCTCCGCGGCCATGAGTGTAAGAAAACAGGCGGAAGTTCCGTTAAACAGTCCGGCAAATACGCTTGGCGCGGCTCCCGGCAGGGCAATGGTAAGTATATTCCGTAAAGTTCCCGCGCCGAGTGTGCTTGCAACTTCAAAATAGGATTTGTGAACATTCATGATCCCCGAACCGGTCAACACCGTGGTTGGAAACCAGACGCCAAGCGCAATAAGGAAGAGACTTGCGCTGGTGGGCTTGAAGAAGATCACCAGGGCAATGGGAATCCAGGCCGTTGACGGAATAGGCCCCACAATGCGGATAAATGGCATGATCCAGTAGTTGCATTTAGGACTCCAGCCGATCAGGGTTCCTGTCAAGACTCCCAAAAAAGCGCCGAGAAAGAAACCGCCCAGCAGCAGCCGCATTGAATAGACCAGGCAGCGGAGAATAAAAAACCAGTCTTCCACAAAAACACCGATGATCCGTTCGGGGGCGGGAAAGTAGAGACTGGGAAGCACATTGAATTTCAGGGTGATAAGATTGTAAACGCCGAGGAGCAAAAAGCCCGCCGCAAAAAACGAGGATTTGTATATCAGCTTTCCGCGTTCCCTGGGATTTACAATACTCACCCCGGCTCGGACCAAAAAAATCCCGAAGAGTACATAGAGCAGCCAGGTAAAATACGGAAGCAGTTTTACTCTGTAGCCCTGATAGGCAGGCAGTGTTTTGTGCAGAAACAATACCAGGGCAAGGGTCGCCGCCGGAATAAAGGGCCGCCAGTTGAACACCGGGACACCTTCCGCCCGTTCCTCTTCTCGAACCGGAAGCGTTAATTTTTTTGCTGTTTCAGACATTTATTTCAATCCTTCCTCTCCGCCGCTTCCCGTACCGCATCGGCAATGTAATTGTACGTGGTAAATACTTCGATTCCTTTTTCGGCAAGCCTGTTCCGCGGCGCATCTCCTATACGCATGGCGATGACACCGGAACAGCCTTCAAGAATTTCCAGAATTGCATCCATAGTGTCCTTATGATCGATAGTGTCCGTATCGATGGCCGGGACGGTTAAACCGCCTTCACAATGCTGCGGCCCGAAACAGTACAGGGGAACATCCCGCTTTTCGACCAAATGCACCTCTCCGTCCAAATACTCGTAAATATAAAATTCCTTTGCGTGCCCAAAATGCTGATCCACGATCATGCCGTTTTTTGAAGCCACCGCAAAAAAACTGCGCTTCCTGTCTTCCGCCTGAGGACTCCGCTCTCCGGCTGAATGTTCCGGAAATTTTGCTTCGCAGGGTTTCTGCGTCAGTTCCAGAGAAATATCTTCATCCAGGGTTCCGGCTGCATCGGAACGACACTGCCGGCAATGGTACATCTGCGGCAGAATCGCTTCGCATCTTTTCCTCATGTTGGTAATTTCCGCATTGCTTACCAGGGGAATGTGCTCAAAGATGCTTCCCTTTACCGGAATAAGCTGCATGATGTTGGAAAGATCCGCCCCGGATTTTTTCAGCTTCTCCACGATCTCCGGGATCTTTGTATCGTTAATGTCCTTGAGCATGACGATATTTATCTTGCAGACGATTCCCAGATCCCGCAGCCGTCCGATGCCCTCATACTGATTCTCCAGAAGCAGAGCCGCGGCCTCAGCGCCCTGATACCGCGTGCCGTCAAATTCAACATGGCGGTAGATCCGTTTGCCCATGACAGGATCCAGGGCGTTCACCGTTACCGTTACATGAGACACCCCCATGGCGGCAATCCCGGCGGCATAGCGGGGAAGCAGGAGGCCGTTTGTGGAAAGGCAGAAGGTAACTTCACTATCAGCGCCGCGAATCAGGGCAAAGCATTCCTTTACCTTGTCAAAATTCGCAAGAGCGTCCCCCGGCCCTGCAATGCCAACCACGTCGATCCTCCCCAGCCTCTCTTTGACTGCGGTAAACCGTTCAAGCGCCTCCTGCGGGCTCAAGACCTTTGCCGTTACTCCGGGACGGCTCTCGTTGACACATTCAAATTTGCGGACGCAGTAGTTGCACTGTATGTTGCAGTCGGGCGCAACAGGCAGATGAATACGGGTATTCTTTCCCCCGCAGCCGTTGAAGCAGGGATGACTGAGCGATTTTCTGAAATTCTCTTCCCGTATACCCATACCGTTCTCCAATTTCTGTCCATGAACCAACCGGGTTCTCGAACAAGCTGCTAAATACTGGCCCCGGAGGAAACAATTTTCCCCTGTTCCAGAGCAAGAAGATTATCGGCCCAGGAAGCGGCCCAGGAACGCAGTTCCGCAACTTCAAGGGGAGAGGGCGCCTTTGACTCGTCATGATCGGCAATCTTCCGCGCCAGGGAACGGTACACTTCCGCCTGAGCGGAATCGGGAGCCGCCTCAATGGTGGTTTTTCCCTGGAGTTCACTCTGGGTTACCGTTATCGAGCGGGGAATGTATTCAATTATTTGAGTTGCCGTCTTCTCCGCAAAATCGTCAATGATCTCCTTTGAATAGGGAGAGCCCATGGAATTGGCAATCACCCCGCCCAGAAGCGCCCCGCCGGAAGCGGAGTACTTGCTTATCCCCTTAAAGAGATTGTTCGATGCGTAGATGGACATAAAGTCCGACGAGGACACCGTAAACACGTGTTCGGCGATCCCTTCCCGTATGGGAACCGCAAAACCGCCGCAGACAACGTCACCCAGGACATCGTAGATCACCACATCAAGATCCAGTTCCTCAAAGACCTTCTGATGTTTGAACAGTTCCACCGCGGTGATGATCCCCCGGCCTGCACAGCCGACTCCCGGCGCCGGTCCCCCGGCCTCTACGCAGTAAATTCCGTTAAAACCCTCATAAATGACTTCCGAAGCCTTCACCGCCGACTTTTCCCGGAGCGTATCCAGCACCGTTGGGATAAATTTGCCGTTCCGCAGGGTATTGGTGGAATCGCTCTTGGGATCACAGCCGAACTGCATCACCTTGAACCCAATCTGTGAAAGGGCGGCGCTGAGATTGGAAGTGGTAGTAGACTTGCCGATACCTCCCTTTCCGTATATGGCTATCTGCTTAATTTTCTTTGCCACTATTACACCTCTTTATTATTCCTATTGTTTTACTAGGATATATAGATACTATAGCAATCCTGAATTTTTTTGTCAATAGTAATCCCTATTATTTTGATAGAATTTATACAATATGAGGATTTTATTTCATGCGGTCAATGAATGTCGATATTTGACACGGGAGGCGGCTTCCGTATATAGTATATCATCCCGGTTGAAATAATAGGAAAATCACCATGAAGATTGGAACCATGCTTATTCACAACAGCGCCACGCTGGAAGCTCATACCGGAGCCCTGGGAACGCCGGTTTTCCAGACCTCCACCTTTGATCAGGGCATCTCTTTCCGGGAAAACGCCCCTGGCGAAGCCCCCGTACAGAGGGAATTTGACTATGCCCGCTCGGGAAATCCCACCCGGAAAGCCCTGGAGGAAACCATTGCCGGCCTGGAAGGCGGGGCCAGGGGCTATGCCTTTTCATCGGGGATTGCGGCCGTTGCCTCGGCCCTGGGGATCTTTTCCGCAGGGGATCACATCATCACGGCAGAGGATATTTACGGCGGCAGTTACCGGATCATCAACACTTTTTATAAACGCTGGGGCCTGGAAGTAACTGCGGTAAACGCCCAAAACATTGACGAAATCCGGCGCGCCCTCCGGCCCAATACAAAGGCCCTCTTTCTCGAAACCCCCTCCAATCCCCTCTTGAAGATCACGGATCTCGGGGCGGCCCTTGCCTTTGCACGGGAAGCGGATCTTGTTTCCATTGTGGATAACACCTTCATGACACCGATCCTCCAGAGGCCTCTGGAACTGGGGGCTGATATTGTCGTCCATTCGGCAACCAAATTCCTGGGTGGCCACAGCGATGTTGTAGCGGGGCTGACGGTTACCCGGAATGAAGAGCTGGGGAAACGGATCTATGCGGTGCAGAACGGCTTTGGGGCGGTGCCGGGCCCATGGGACTGCTGGATCGTACAGCGGGGGATCAAAACCCTCAAGGTAAGGCTGGAAGCTCAGCAGAAAACAGCGCTCTTCCTGGCAAAAGGGCTTGCAGCCAATAAAAACGTGGAAGCGGTGTATTATCCGGGACTCGAAAACGCCGAAGGAAAGGCCGTTCACGATGCCCAGGCATCCGGGCCGGGGGTGGTATTCTCCTTCAAGACCAAAACAACCGCGCAGGCCCTGAGATTTCTGGGGAAAACCCGCCTCGCGGCGGCAGCGGTAAGCCTGGGCGGTGTGGAAACCATCGCTTCCTACCCGGTAAAAATGAGCCACGCCTCCATGCCCCAGGCGGAACGGGAACGGCTGGGCATTACCGACACCCTTATACGGATTTCAGCCGGGCTTGAAGAAAGTGAAGACCTGATTGCCGATTTTGAGGAGGCTCTTGCATGATACTCGACCGAACCGGGGGGCCGAAGGTTCCCCCCTTAAAAACAGATACCGCCTGCGTTCACGGGACTCAGTTGTTCGATCCGCCCACCGGGGCCGTAAGCGTCCCCATCTATCAAAGCGCCACCTTCCGCCATCCCCGGCTTGGGGAATCCACCGGTTTTGACTATTCCAGGGCAATAAACCCCACAAGGAGCGCGCTGGAAGAAACTGTCGCCCTCCTGGAACACGGAAAACACGGCCTCGCCTTTGCCACCGGTATGGGAGCGGTTTCTTCTATATTAAAGATCTTTTCGCCCAAAAAAGACGCGCCTGTCCATTTCATCGTATCGGAGGATCTCTACGGCGGGACATACCGGCTCTTCAACGAGTACTACGCCGCTTACGGCTTTGAATTTTCCTGGGTAGATACCAGCGACATAGCCAAAGTCGAAGCCGCCCTGCGGCCCGAAACCAGGGCTCTCTACATCGAAACTCCCTCCAACCCCATGATGAAGGTAACGGACATCAAAAGATGCGCCGATCTTATCCACCGGCACGGGGCGCTGCTCATCGTGGACAATACCTTCCTTACTCCGTATTTTCAGACCCCCCTCGACCTGGGGGCCGACTTCGTCCTCCACTCGGGGAGCAAGTATCTGGCGGGCCACAACGACACCCTGGCAGGCTTCATCGTTCATTCCGGGGAAGACTATGACATTCCCCTGCGGGAAGCCCAGAAAAGCGAAGGCGCAACACTCGGCCCGCTTGACTCATGGCTTACCCTGCGGGGCATAAAGACCCTGGCTCTGCGGATGGAAAAACATCAGTCCAATGGAAAAATCGTCGCCCGGTGGCTTAAAAACCATGCCGGGGTGGAAAAAGTGTTCTATACCGGTTTTGAGGATCATCCCCAGCATAGCCTCTCCGTGGCCCAGAGCCGCGGTCACAACGGCATGATCTCATTTTACCTAAAGGACAGCCGGGATGTGGAAAAGGTACTGCAAAAGGTGAGCCTTATCCTCTTTGCCGAAAGCCTGGGAGGGGTTGAATCCCTCATTACCTATCCCCTGGTACAGACCCACGGGGCAATCCCCGAAGCCATGCGCCTTGCCTCCGGCGTAAATGAAAAACTGCTCCGCCTTTCCGTGGGCATAGAAAACCCGGAAGACATCATCGCCGACCTGGACAGGGCTCTGGACTAAACAAGCATTAATTCGCGTCAAGTTAATCGAATCAGCGTTTCCCTAATGGAGATCCCCGCCGTAACCCCAATGCTCAAATTCGATGATATTGAGATAGATACGATCTTTTGAAAGCTGCAATTCCCTGTGCAGCATGGCAAAGGTTTCCTGCGTAAAGCGCTTTTTGGCCTCCATGTCGGCCTTGTTGAGTATACGCAGCTCCACAAAAGCGGAGGACTCCTCCGTTCCCGCCATATACATGACCCGGCCGGAACTGATATCGACCTGGAGATCCGCCTCGGCCTTGCCGGGAATAAGCGGAATAAGACGGCCAAATTCGGATTTTAGTTTTTCCTTTTGGGGAAGGGACAACTCAAGACTGGTACTAAAGGCTATATAGGGCATAATAACTCCTCCCGGATCACCGGATTTTGGAACATCTTCACTTGCATAAATCTTAACACAGGGAGTTTTTATAAAACAGATCCTGTTGATTAGAAACAGCCCATAAATTAAAATTGCCATTATTAACCCTGCGGTAGCCCGCCAGGAATGTTATTGCTGTGTTCTCTTGCTTTTCTTCCATAGCGATTATAAAGTCTGGATATGGAGCCGGAGTTTATCTTTCGTGATACAGCCTTCAAACACAACCTTGATGAAGCGGATATTCGCCATGCCTTTGAGACCGCCCGCTACATGGGCCGGTACGGCAGCCGCGAAAATGTGTATCTGCTTCTGGGCTTTGACACGAAGGCAAATCCGGTTGAAATATTGTATAATGAATTCGGGGAAAACGGAATCAACGTGTTTCACGCCATGCCGTGTCAGCCCCGCTTCTACTCTCTCTTTGAAGATGAGGAAACGTCATGACCGAGATAGAACAGAAAACAGGAATGACCGATGCCGAGTGCAGGCAGTGGGATGACTATTATACCAAAAACACCTTTGAACCGGGACCGAATCTTTTGAAACAGGGTGTAAAGCCCGGTTTTGCGCGGAATACTCTGCTGTAAAGCGAACTTGATCGGGACGTTGCCGAATATGTACGCACTCAGGCACAAACGACCCACAAGAGTCAGACAAAGGTAATTAACGACCTTATCCGTGAAAAAATCACCCTT
>JAITES010000258.1 GCA_031281925.1 Treponema sp.
CGGGACAAAGACGCTGTCATGAACGGCCTCATCTACGCTACCAGGGTACTCGGTTACGTCAACGCTCCGGCGTTGATGCAGCGTATCGTGGCGGAACTTACGGAAGAGAGGGTAGATGTGAGTATCTATGAACGGCGCCGGGACGCGTTCAGGGAGCTTCTTGATGAGGCAGGGCTCAGCTATGCCGAACCGGAGGGGGCCTTTTACCTCTTCTGCAAAGCGCCCCCACGGGCCAATGAATCTACCGGAGACGACAGGGCCTTTGCCGAACACCTGAAAAAGTACCTGATCCTCGGGGTGCCCGGTTCCAGTTTCGGCACGCCGGGCTGGCTTCGTTTTGCCTACTGCGTAGACGAAAAACGTATCCGCGCCTCGGGCCCGGCCTTCAAAAAAGCCATGGAAGAATGGTGAATTAAGGCATCTGATCCTGGAGGCTGTTCCAAAATGTCAGATTTTGGAACAGCAACCTTAGATGTAGGGGGGAAATCGGGCTTTAGACCGATTTTCCAAGAGCTTGTTCCGAAACCAACCGGGTTTTGGAACAAGATCACTGTTCCAAAATTTTAAGCGCTTCCTCAAAAGAAAGGTCTTCCCGGTTTTCCCGTTTTTTCAGATCCCTCAGGGTAAAATTTTCAGAGCCCCCGGCGGGGATCAGGAGCCAGCGGGCGCCTTTCTTCTCCGCCAGAATATACTGTTTGGTGAGCTGCCTGGGATCCGCGGAGCCGGAGGGCTCCGGAAGAACCTCGCAGGCTATTCCCCTGGCGCGGAAACGCCCTGCCAGGGCCTGACAGCGGCCCCCGTCTTCCTCCCGGATCCCGGCCACGGCAAGTTTCGCATAGGAACTGAGCCCTTCAAGCTTCCCCAGGTTTTCCAGGGCGGCTATGAGCCGGTCAAGGCCGATGGAAGAACCCACGCCGCTGATCCGGTCTTTCATGTAGAGCTCCGCCAGATTATCGTAGCGGCCTCCGGAACACACAGATCCGATGGCAGGATCGTCTTTGAGGAAGGTCTCATACACGATGCCCGTATAGTAATCCAGTCCGCGGGTAATTGAAGGATCAAGCTCAAAGGAAGCTTCCGTGCCCGTATCGATCATGAAGCGGCGTAAGGCGGAAAGTCTCTCCGATTCGGGGCATGGCCCCCCGCAAGGCCGCTGAGGGTATCGAGGATCTCTTCAAAAGTCCCCTCCGCGTTTATGTATCCCAGAACAGCCTTGGCCTGTTCCTTTCCGGCTATCTCTTCCAGCTGTTTCCCCGTCTCTTCCTCTCCGATCTTGGAAAGCTTGTCCACGCTGCGGAGGATCTCCACGGATCTATCCCGGATCCCCCTATGCTCAAGGAAACGATTGAAAAGCCCCCGGTGGTTCAGATGAATGAGGGCCTCAACGCCCAATGCCCTCATCGCCTCCCTCATCATGAGGAGGATCTCAAAATCGGCTCCGGGGCTGTCGCTTCCGACAATATCAAAGTCGCACTGGGTGAATTCCCGGTAACGGCCCCGCTGGGTATTTTCTCCCCGCCAGACCTTTGCCATGTGGTAACGTTTGAAGGGCAGGGTTATTTCAGAGTGATGAAGGGCCACGAAGCGGGCAAACGGAACGGTAAGATCGAAACGGAGAGCCACATCCCGGTCTCCGTTATCCTTGAAACGGTAGATTTGCTTTTCAGTCTCTCCACCGCCCTTGCCAAGAAGGATCTCCGCATATTCCAGAGCGGGGGTATCAATGGGAACAAAGCCGAAGGAGCGGAACACGCCTTCAACAGTCTCCATAAGACTCCGCCGGGCAATTTCCTGCGAAGGCAGAAAATCCCGGAAACCTTTGAGTATCCTGGGTTCAATAATCGGCATTGTATTTACCTATCTTGGATTTGAATTTGTCCGGGAATTATACCAGTAATCATCGATCACTTCTACCAGTTCGGGGCTGTAGCTGATCGTGGCTGTGGTTCGTACCAGGCCCTGCGGCAGAGCCTGGGAACCGGTAATGGTTCCTGCGATGGAGATCCGGTACTTGCGGAAGTAGATTTGATATGCCACCGAGGTACCCGGAGCCCGCAGAGGCGCTCCCGCGGCCTCAAGATGTTCAATGATTTTGGTACTCAGGGAAAAAACCTGGATCTTCCGCTCCTGTGTATTGGGCTCGGAAATGGTGGCATACATGTTATAGCCCATGATCTTTGCCACTTCTCCGGTCATTTTGATGGGCGCTTTGCCGTAATCTTCGTACTGCATCTTGATTCTGTCCTGGGTTTCCAGAAAACGGCCGAGCATGTTCACCAGTTCATCCGGGGTGGTTTTGTAATCCACAACGAAAAGGCCGACATTATCCCGGCCTTTCATCGCTCCGATGGTAACCAGATTGCAGCGGATAAAAAACTTGATCGGTTCCTTCTTGGGATCGATGATGAAGCCGATGGAAAGTCCCACGATGCCGTTTACATACTTTTGGAAAAAAGCCATCTCCTGCTTGGAGAGGGAGGCCAGAAAGATGGAGCGTTTGAAACCGAACTGGAAGGGCACACAGAGGATCATGTATTCATCGATCTTGAGAAAACAGTGACTCCGGTCAACCCCCAATTTGGTCAATGCATAGGGGCTGCAGGCTATACTTTGTTCGCTAAAACGGGCCAGGTATTGAGCTGGCCCTGTGGGTATATTTGCCATTCTGTATTATATCCTCAATTCCCCAAAAAGTACTTTCATCAAGGCATTTTTAATATAGACTAATTATAATATACTTTGCAATGCTTTCAAGGAATAAAACCCCTCCATTTTCGTCTAATTTTTCTTTTGGAAGAGGAGATCTTCAAGCCGTATGCCTTCCCCGGCAGGGATAAAGGCGGCGGCCCTTGCCCCCAGAATCCGCTGTTTCCAGGAGGGCGGAAGCCCCGGTCTGAGGATTTTTTCGGTTCTCAGAACGGCAATTCCCGTTTCGCCGAGTATTTCTCCGGGAGCTATGTCCTTTAGCGCATGTATGGAGCGGTTTGTCCGCTCATAGTTGGCCTTTTCCGAAGGGGCAAGCCGTTTTATCCCGTCTCCCAGGACCGCTTCTACCGTATCTTCCCCCCTTTCCCGGCTGTAACGGGCTATTGTTTCCTCAGTACCCTCATGCGCGGCTCTCCCAAGAGCCTTTACCATGAGGCCGAAATCCCCGGGCGGCAGGGCAATGGGGTCATCCAGGCCCGGATCTTCCCGTGAAAGGCAGAAATGCTTCTCTATTACGGCGGCTCCCCGGCTCAATGCCAGGACAGGAACCAGTTCCGGATCTAAACTGTGGTCGGATACGCCTACCGGTGTTCCAAATATTGAAGAGAGTGTGGTTAGCAGTCTCAGGTTATAATCCCTTTCCGGAGCGGGATAGGCTGTAACGCAGTGGAGCAGACATACAGGGACAGAGGCCAGCTCTTCCAGTGCGGCTTCAATGTCCCCAAGCTTTGAAACCCCGCTTGAAAGCAGGGCCGGCAGTCCCCAGCGGGAAATTTCCTGCAAAAGTTCGCTATAATTGAGTTCCGGAGAGGCGATTTTAACGAGAAACGGCTGCAATGCATGCAATTCCGCGGCGCTCCTGGGGCCAAAGGGGGTACAGAGGAAGAGAAGCCCCAGCTTTTCCACATAGTCTTTCATTTCGGCATAGAATTCCGGCCCTGTTTCCAGTTCTTTGAAACGGTCGTAGAGCCGTATTCTGCCTCCGGGCAGGGCCACTTCTCCGGTATTCGGGTGAAGAATCTCCTCCGCGTACACTATCTGGAATTTGATGCAGTTTGCCCCCGCTTCCGCGGCCGCATCGGCAAGGGCTCTGGCTTTTTCCGGATCTCCCCCGTGGGAAGTCCCCAGCTCGGCTATGATCATCGGATCGGAGGGGCTATAGAGACGATCTTTTACATGAAAGCCCTTGTTTGCAATTCCCGTTCTTTTTTCACTTGGCATATTGAGTTTCCTTCTTTCAGATGATATAATATATGTATCCCTAGAAGATCTCGACATTATCGAAGAAAGGGGATATATCTTTTATATTATAATTATATGAGGAGTTTACCATGAAGACCCTTACCTGCGATGTGTGCCGAAAGGTAATACAGCAGCCTGTATCCGAACGCAATTATTTCCACATGGCTCACCGGGACATTTGCGAATCCTGTCATGATGCCCTGGAATTCGCGATAAAGCCTGTAGTGAGAACCAAACAGCCCTTCAATTATGAATGGTATGACCGGCTTGTTACCGATTCCATTGAAAAAGCCATCCAGAAAGGAAAATTCTAGTGTCCGGGCGGCAGGCCTTAACGTAGAAACGTGATGCCTGCCTCTTTTTCTCTTTAATACAAAGTCTTTTCTCCTTGACTGTAATAGGCAAAACTGATATATTTCCCTGTGTAACAGATCTCTATTCATTTTTTAAGGAGAATTTATGTCGGGCCACAGTAAATGGGCGACTATTAAGCATGCAAAGGGCGCCGCTGATGCAAAGCGGGGCCAGATGTTCACCAAGTTGATCAAGGAAATTTCCATTGCCGCCAGGATGGGCGGAGGGAATCCGGAGGGGAATCCCCGGCTCAGGACGGCGATTATAAAAGCCCGCGGCGCAAATATGCCTAAGGACAATATCGACCGGGCAATCAAGAAGGGTACCGGAGAGCTTGAAGGGGTAAACTACGAAGAGTTGACCTATGAAGCCTTTCTCGGCGGCGGGGTAGGGCTTCTTATCGAAGTACTTACCGATAACAAGAACCGGGCTGCCGCGGATGTCCGTAACATCCTTACCAGGGGAGGCGGGGAACTGGCCAAGGCCGGTTCCGTTTCCCGGCTTTTCAAACGGCAGGGGATCATCACCCTCGACGGAGAAAAGTATACCGAAGATCAGGTGATGGAAGCGGCTATCGACGGGGGCGCCGAAGATGTGGCCGCATCCGACGGCATCATCGAAGTGGTAAGCGCGCCGGAAGACTTTGAAGCGGTCATGAACGCCCTGTCCGGGAAGAATTTTGAAACCCTGAGCGCCGAGATCAGCATGGTTGCGGAAACGGAAGTTTCCCTGGAAAATGATGCAACTTCCAAGGCCCTGAGACTCATCGACAAGCTGGAAGAGAATGACGATGTTCAGAACGTCTATTCCAACATCAGTATTCCGGAGGGCTTTGAAAGCGAATAGATGTAGAATAATAGGCATCGACCCGGGCCTGGCTTCTACCGGCTGGGGTCTTGTCGATGCATCGGGCGGTCGTATACGCTATGTAGCCCACGGCTGCATCGAAACAAGGGCGGATGTCTCCAGGGCAGACCGCCTTCTTTTTATCTACCGCTCTGTTCTGTCTCTTGTAAATGAATGGAAACCTCTGGAATCCGCCATGGAGACCCTCTATTTTGGCCGCAATGTCAGCAGCGCCATGGCGGTGGCCGAAGCCAGGGGGGTTATCATCATTGCTCTGGCGGGCGCGGGCCTTGAAATACGGGAATTTACCCCAAACCAGATAAAAAACGGAGTGGTAGGAGTCAGCAGGGCGGACAAACAGCAGGTTCAGGAGATGGTACGCATCATCCTGGGCCTGAAAGAGATACCCAGGCCGGATCACGCATCCGATGCGCTGGGAGCCGCTATCTGTGCGGCCCATGCGGGTAAATGGTAGCTTCTGCCCTGAGATCAGCTATGGAGAAATTTATTAAACCTCTCCGTCAGCATTTTCTGAATTGCGGTAATGTCATTATTATAGATATAATTCCAGCCAAGCCATTTGATTTTGCCCCCGGCGGGGATTCTTGTATCCGCTCCGGGATCAACGGAGATAAAAAAATTCTCCGCAAACATTTGTGATACCTCAGGCGAGAGGAGAAAGTTCAGCAGTGCGTCTGTTTCCTTATGTCTGTCTTTTTTGATCATAAGAATCATGGGTTCTACCAGCGCTCCTTCGGAGGGCCACACGATTTCTGTGTGTTCCTGCCCTGCCGCTTCCTGGGCAAAGACCCAGGGCACAAGATATACGGCGGCACCGCTGTTTCCCTTTCCGGCGATTTTGGCCGCTTCGGTGCTCTCCATGCTTCCCCGGATGTTCTTTTCAATCCTGTCCAGTCCGGCCTCTCCGTAGTTTTGGTAAATGTGATGGAGGAGCATGGTGGAAACATCATCAGTCTCAAGCGAAGGTAGGACAATACTTTTTTCGTAGACCGGATCCATAAGGGATTCCAGGCTGGCCGGTACAGGCCTGTTCCCCAGCTGTTTTTTGTCAACCAGAACAATCTGGGGGAAGAAACCGATGCTGTTGAAAGAGCCGTAGGGGTCATCGAATTCATCCCGGTTGATGAAGCTCAATCCTTCCGTATCAAGCGCCTTTTCAAAATAACCCCGCCTGATATATTTTTCGATAAAATCCCTGCGGGAAAAAACATCAAGGGCATAACAGATAACCATGTCCGGAATATCATCAATTGTTTTTGCCGAATTAAGATCCTGTATAGTCATGGTTTTTTCCGCATGATCGGGACTGACGGAGGGAAGAAAACTGCAGAAACGCTGACCTGTTTCCTTAAAATGCTGCGTTTCAAAGGCTTCATAGGCGTCCCGGAAACGCCGCTTCATGGGACAGGGGATGTCGGCTAAAAAATTCGTCCGCCCTTTCCTGTCACTCTGCCCGGCGATCCCCTCTCCAATTAAAGTGCTGCTCATGGCTTTCCTCCGTCAGATCTTGTTTTCTATTACCGAATCTACCATCAAAGGCACATAAAATCAATATAGATGTGAATCAAAATAGACAAAACATAATATAACCAAATAAATATTCTGAAAAATATAACAAAACATAATAAAAATGAACAAAAAATGAACAAAATCGTTGACTCTTCTTTTAGTCCCTGATAAACTCATGGCGAAAATCATGGAGCTAATACCATTTATGGAGCATACGCATCAGCGGATCATCGCCGTCCTCTTCATCCTCCTTCCGGTTTTTTGGCTTGCCGCCCTGGGTATAGGCAGATTTCCCGTGCCCCTTCAAAAAGTTGCGGGAATAGTAGCGGCCAGGGTGCTGCCCATAAAACCAACCTGGACTATCCAGATGGAAAATGTAGTGATGAACATACGTTTTCCCCGTATATGCGCCGCTGCTCTGGTGGGCTGCGCCTTGGCACTTTCCGGCGCGGTCTATCAGGGAATATTCCGGAATCCTTTGGTTTCCCCGGATCTGCTGGGGGTATCCTCCGGGGCTTGCGCGGGCGCCGCATGGGCGATACTGCTTCACCTTGAGCCCTGGACAGTACAGGTTTTCTCCCTTGCGGGGGGACTTGCGGCGGTGTTGATATCCGTTTCCATCCCCCGGTTCTTCAAAAACAGATCTTCCCTCATGCTGGTTTTGGCCGGGGTAGTGGTTTCCGGGTTTATGAATGCGGTTTTGGGATTTATGAAGTATATGGCGGATCCGGAAAACGAACTGGCGGCCATCGTGTACTGGACTATGGGAAGCCTTGCCTCTGTCAGGCAATTGGATGTCTTGCTTGCCTTTCCGGTAATTTTTGCAGCCTTGGTAGTGATACTGTTACTGCGCTGGCGGATCAATCTTTTGGCTCTGGAGGATGCGGAAGCCCATTCCCTGGGGATCAATGCATCTGTCATGAGAGGATGGATGGTGCTCTGTTCCACCGTGCTTACCGCTTCGGCAATATGTTTGTCGGGAACCATCGGCTGGGTGGGACTTGTCATACCCCATCTGGGACGGCTTTTGACCGGTCAGGATCACCGCTTCATGCTCCCCGCATCGGCTCTGCTCGGCGCGGTATTCATGATCATGGTTGATACTCTGGCGCGGAATATTTCCGGTTCGGAAATACCATTGAGTATTCTTACCGGGCTTTTGGGTACGCCGCTTTTTATATGGCTCCTGCTGCGTCAGCGGATGAGGATAGGGTAATGTGATGAACACGGAAAAAGCGCCGCTTTTGGAAGTGGATAACATCAGTTTTTCTTATGAAAAGGGAAATCCTGTTTTTTCGGGAGTATCCTTTACCCTGGATGCGGGGGAGATATATACGATCCTGGGGGCCAACGGGGCGGGGAAGTCCACTCTTCTTGCCTGCCTTCAGGGAATGTTATCTCCCGACAGTGGTACTATCAGGCTGGACGGACAGGATATCCGCAGCATAAGTCCGGGAAACTATGCCCTTAAAGCAGGGATCGTCGCACAAACAGAAAGTCTGCGTTTTGATTTTACGGTGACGGATTATCTTGTGCTGGGCCGCGCCCCGCATATCGGAATGCTCAAGGTTCCGGGGAAGGCTGAATACGAAATGGCAGAATATGTTATGGAACAGATGCACATTACACATTTGGCCCGCAAATCCATGCTGTGCCTTTCAGGAGGTGAAAAGCAACAGGCACAGATCGCGCGTGTCCTGGTACAGAATCCCAAATTAATCCTGATGGATGAGCCTGCCAATCATCTTGATTACGGAAACCAGATTAAGGTTTTGAAGACGATCATCCGTCTTGCCGAAGAGGGGATCGCCGTGATACTCAGCACCCACATGCCTGACCATGCAATCCTGCTGGATGCCAGGGTTGGGATACTGGACAACGAAGGCAGGCTGACAAGCGGAAGCGCCGAAGAAATTGTTACCCAGGAAAATCTCAGCCGGATTTACAAGACCGGTATGTACATGGCATATATTCCCGAAATTAAACGAAGGGCCTGTGTAGCCTGTAATATTCGATAAACAAGGAGAGAAGAAAAATGAACATGATGAGTAAAGGATCGATGCGCATATTTTCTGCGATCGTATTGCTTTCCCTGGTTCTGGGAAGCGCCTGGTCACGGGGTCAAAAACAGGATCAGGGATCGCCGCAGTCTGCAGCGGTAAGTGTAATTACGGATCTGGCGGGCCGTTCGGTATCTCTTGCCCCTCCTGTCCAGCGGGCAGTTGCCCTGGCAGGGCCTTCCTATGAAAAGGTCTTTATGCTGGGACAGGCAAGCCGGCTTGCGGGGGCTCATTTCTATATGACCGGCCGCCCCTGGGTGCAGGCAACGAATCCCGCGATTGCTTCGATACAGGCAATACGGAACCCCGCGGAACCGAATGTGGAAGAACTCTTAAACCTTGGTACGGACTGTGTGTTTTTCTGGGATTATGCCGAGCCTCTGGCAAGTTTGGAAAACGCAGGTATCCCCGTAGTGGTTGTACAGAATTCCAGCGGCAATCCCCGGACCCTGGATGAATTTATCGCCTACCAAAAAAGGGAGATACAGGTTTTTGCGGACGCTCTGGGAGACGGCGCCCAGGCTAAGGCCAGGGACTGGTTTAGCTACTTTGATGAAAAAATTGCCTATGTACGCACACGTACTGCCGCTATCCCCCGGACGGAACGTAAAACCGCAATCTATGCCTACGGAGAGGAAGGGCTCGGCCTCTTTTCCCAATACTCCTATGTATCATTCTGGCTTGAATTGGCAGGGGGAAGAAACATAGCCGATGAAACCGGCAGGGAAATGGATACCGAAGTAACCATGGAAGAGATCATTTCCTGGGATCCCGATGTAATTTTTATGGGACGCATGGAATCCGCAGAACCAGTGCTTAAAGGGCGGGCCTGGTCGGAACTTAAGGCGCTTAAAAATGCCCAGGTCTACCTCTGTCCTGACGGCGTCATGTATTGGGATTATTCCAGCGAAGGAGTACTGCTGATGTTGTACCTGGCTCAAAAAATGTATCCCCAGCTGTTTAACGATTTGGATATGGTCGCCGAAACCCGAAACTATTACCGGCGCTTTTACAATTACGATCTGTCCACCGCAAACGCGGAAAGGCTCCTGAATCATCTTCCCCCGGAGTGAGCCATCCCGAGGCCGAACAGGGCAAAATCATATCTGACAGGATCTTCGGGTGAAAATTCCCGAAGTTTTTCCGTCAATTCTTCTACCGCCCTGCGGTCATCGGCCTTCCGTTCCAGAAGACCCAGCCGCCGGGCGGTACGGCCCACGTGGAGATCCAGGGGAATGTAAAGAGATGCGGGAGAAATGCGCTTCCATATTCCCGGGTCAACAATGCCGTCTTTCCGTACCAGCCAGCGCAGAGCCAGGTTGATGCGTTTGCATGCCGAAGAGGAACCGGGATTTGAAACATGCTTGCTGTAGAGCATCTTGCCTTCTCCGCCGCCGTTTCCCAGGGCCATGGTTTCCCGGAAAAGCCGGATGCCTTCAAACATGCCGCCTCCCTCAAGGCCTTTGGCAAAGAGATTTTCCAGATCTCCGTACTGTGTATAACAGAAATTAAGACCCCGGCAGTAATACTCAAAGTCGTCTTCAAAAAAGGTACGGTGGATGGATCTGCCTCTGTTGCCGCTTTCTCCGCCGCTTCTTTTCCATGCTCCCTCCATGATAAAGTTATACGGGCTCTTTCCCATCATGAGAAACATCTTTTCCGCGGATCTGAGTATCAAATCCCGTCTGCCCCAGGCAATGGCGGCGCTTAAAAAGGCGGCGATTTCGATGTCCTTTTTCCTGCGGTAGCGGCGGGGGAAGCGCACCGGATCGTTTTCGATAAAGGCGGGGGTATTGATACGGAGCGTCCATGTGTCAAGGAGTGTTTTCAGCTTTTGTACATTCAATGCTTTTCTTTCCCGACCCCGGTTTTGCCGCATTTTACCTTTTCCCCTTTCCTGATACAATAGACTATCATGTTCAACAGTATCCGGGGAATAATCGGCGGCAAAGGCTCCGATACGGTCTTTCTGGAGACCGGAGGGCTTGAGTGGGAGATCAGCGTCCCCTCAGGAGATATTGCCCGGCTTCCCCCCGAGGGGGAGGAGGCCCGGCTTTTTACATGGCTGTACCACCGGGAAGACCAGATGAAACTCTACGGGTTTGCCGATGAAACCCGCCGCGCTACCTTCCTTGAGCTTCTCAAGGTTGAAGGCATCGGCCCGAAAGGGGCTGTAAGAATTCTCGGGGGCATCGGCCAGGAGGAGCTTGAAAAGGCTCTGGAAAACGAAGATCTGGGCCGCCTCGAAGCAGTGCCGGGACTGGGTAAAAAGACCGCTCAAAAAATGCTCCTTGCACTCAGGGGTAAGCTCAAGTTTAGTTCAACGTCGAAGGCTGATGTTTCTTCCCCTCACGCGGAGCTTCTGGAAGCCCTGGTTGGCATGGGTTATGATCGGCGGGCCGCAGCGGAGGCCCTTGCAAAGGCAGACCTCGCCATTGACGGTAAAAATGTTCAGGCCGCCGAACGGGAAAAACTTCTGTTCAGGGAAGCGATTGTATTCCTGACTTAGTGTCTTACCGGTTCATGGAGTTGGTTCATGGACAGAATTTTACAAGGGACTGTAATGGGAAAGAAAAAGGCCGCCTTAAACACCGAATCAAACATGAAAGAAGGCTTTACGCCATCCCCGGCAGGGGCCGGAACGGTAACGGTGACTCAGGCTCTCCGTGCGGGAGATTCCGAAGAAGCAGGATTACTGCACCCGGAAAAGAAGCTTGCCGAGGATCAGAATGAAACGGCGCTCCGGCCCCGCTTTCTCGGCGAGTTTCTCGGCCAGGAGCAGATGAAGGATAATCTCTCCGTTTTTATGTCCGCCGCAAAAAGCCGGGGAGAGGTTCTTGACCACCTCTTTCTCATCGGGCCGCCGGGCCTGGGGAAAACCACACTCGCACAGGTGGTGGCAAACGAGATGGGAGGAGATTTCAAACACACTGTTGCTACCGCTCTGGACAAGCCAAAGGATCTTGCGGGGATACTGACCACGCTGCCTGAGTCTTCGGTTTTTTTTATTGACGAGATCCACAGCCTCAAGCCCGCCATAGAAGAGATGCTCTACATTGCCATGGAAGACTACGAGATGGATTGGGTCATAGGGCAGGGGCCCCAGGCCAGAACAATCCGTATCCCCGTCAAGCCTTTTACACTGGTAGGGGCTACCACCAAGGCGGGCAATGTTGCCGGGCCCCTGATCAGCCGTTTCGGCATAACCTGCCGTTTTTCCTTCTATGAACAGAAGGATATGGAGGCCATTATCCGCCGTTCGGCGGAGATCATCAGGGTTCATGTTGACGGCGATGCTGTTCCCCTTATGGCAGCCTCCGCCAGGGGCACTCCCCGTGTCGCAAACCGCCTGCTCAGGCGCATGAGGGACTTTGCCCAGATGATGCCCGAAGAAGGCGGCAGGATCAGCCGGAAAGTGGTATGCGAAGGGCTCAGGCGGCTTGAGATTGACAGCCTCGGCCTGGAACGTTACGACAGGGAGATCCTCAGGATGATTATTGAACGCTACGGCGGCGGCCCTGTGGGAGCGGAAACGCTGGCAATTTCCATCGGGGAATCGGTGGAGACCCTGGAGGATTACTACGAGCCTTTCCTCATTCAGGCAGGCCTTCTCCAGCGGAGCCCCAGAGGCCGCATGGTAACCGATCTTGGCTATAAACATCTCAACCTTGCAAAAAAATCTTCAGACGAGTACGGCCTCTTTTAAACCATTATGAAAACAGGGGACTTCTTTTTTGAACTGCCTGAAAGCCTTATAGCCCAGGAGCCTTTGGAGCGGGGGAAAGACCGGCTCATGCTGCTTGAACGTTCAAGCGGAAAACGGGAACACAGGCTTGTCGCCGATCTTCCGTATCTCCTGGGGCCTGAAAAAAAACTGCTGGGCGAAAAACCGCTTTTGGTGTTCAACAATTCCCGTGTACGCAAGGCCCGGCTCTACGGTATCTCCGGGGAGACCGGGGCCAGAGTAGAGTTTTTGCTCCTCAGGAAACAGGATGAAGAGGGGAGGATCTGGCTCTGCATGGCCCAGCGGGCAAAGCGCCGCCGCCCGGGGAGCCGTTATGTTTTTGGAAGCGGCAGCGATTCTGTCGAGGCTGTGATTACAGGTCTTGAAGGAGAATTTCGTGTTCTTCAATTTGAAAGAGCCCTGGACGAATCCTGGCTGGATATCCATGGCCACATTCCTCTGCCTCCCTACATCAAACGGGAAGACAATGTTTCCGATTCGGAACGTTACCAGACCGTCTATGCCGGGGAAACAGGTTCCGCAGCGGCTCCCACCGCCGGGCTCCATTTTACCGGGGAACTCCTTGAAGAACTGGAAAAAGCCGGCGCGGAAAGCGCCTTTATCACCCTCCATGTGGGTCTGGGAACCTTTCTCCCGGTACGCAGTGATACTGTTGAAGAACACCGCATGCACGAGGAATTTTATTCTATCGACAGGATCGCCGCAGAAAAGATAAACAGGGCCGTCGCGGAGGGAAGGCGGATCTGCGCCATAGGTACTACCAGCGTGAGGACGCTGGAATCGGCATGGAATGAGGAAACAAAATCGCTGTCCGCGGGGGAGGGGAGTACTTCAATCTTTATCTATCCCGGCTACCGCTTCGCGCTTGTGGACGCCCTCTTTACCAATTTTCATACTCCCGAATCGACACTGTTAATGCTGGTATCGGCCTTTGCCGCTGCCTTTACCGGAACATCCTGCCGGGACGGTGATAAGGGGCGAAGGTTTCCCCCGGGGGAAGGCGGCAGGGATCTCATTATGGAAAGCTACGGTGAGGCGGTCGAGAAGGGCTACCGCTTCTACAGCTACGGGGACGCCATGCTGATCCATTAAGCCTGTTTGCGGCTCTGACTCACTATCGAAGAGAAGACCACCGAAGAAACAATGATCGTACCCCCCAAAAGAGCCGATGCCGAAGGCTTTTCCCCGGTTATTGCCAGAACCCACACCGGGTTCAGCACCGCTTCAAGAAGAGCGGTGAGCATGGCCTTTACGGCGCTGATCCGTTTTATGCCGTAGGAGAAAAGCAGAGACGCCAGCCCTATCTGTATGGTACCCATGTAGAGAATGGCAAGCGCATTGGCGGGCCTCAAGACCGGGGTAAAGATAAACCAGAAGGGAATGCTTGCCGCCGCGCACAGTACATGGGCAAAAAACATGGAGTCCGCCGGGTTTCCGTCTTTCTGGAGGCGCATGCACACCGAGTTGGCGCCGAAAAAGAAACCTGAAAGCAGGGCCAGGCCGTCGCCGAGGAGGGAGCCTGAGGAACCAAGGGAGAACCCCTCCCGGAAGAAGATGACAAGCCCGGCCATGACCAGTGCCAGCGCCGCCCAAATTTCCCAGCGCGGCTTTTCCTTGATGACGATCCAGCCGAGAAAGGCCGCCCAGACAGGGGCGGTATACTGAAGCAGAATTGCGTTTGCCGAGGTGGTAAGCTTGTTGGCAATAACAAAGGAGATCATCGTGGCCGCATAGGCAGCGGCCCCGGCGGCCAGATACCAGGGATTGTTCCTGGGTCTGTAAGCCCCTGCCCGCCTCATGCTTATGTGCCGGAACACAAAAAGAAAGAGAGCCGCAACGGCACTCCGGCCGCCTGCAATGAGCAATGGGTGCCAGTCAACCAGTTTGATAAAGAGCCCGCTGGTACTCCAGAAAAAGGCGCAGAGCACTATGGCAAGCTGGCCCCATAGCACATTTGATGAACGAAGTTTCTGCGGCATTTTTTTAGTATACAGATAAGGGTAGACTGTTTCCAGAGCGGTTTGCGGAGGACGGATTTGAGACAAGCCTTGATAAAGGCAAAGTCTGGAACACCGGCCCCCTTCTCTCCGGGGGGAAGAGCTTATTGTAGCAAAAGACTTGACATTGTATGAAACGCATTGGAAAATGGTACAGGATTTTTGAAAAAACGGGGGTAAAACAATGGAGAAAAATAACAACCTGGTCAAATACTTTTGGCAGATAATTTATTCACATACCATAGCATATTTTGTCGCAGGCATTTTTGCGCTTGTTGTTGTAAACTACAGGGATTTATTTGCAGCGGAAATAATATCCTCATTTATGCTTTCCGTGGATGAACCCATTGTGGCATTGGGCGGAACATTTTTGCAAATATTCCGCGGAATAATCATTGCAGTAATAATTTTACCTTTGCGGAAAGCATTTTTTGAGGAAAAATATGGCCTGATAAAACTGGGAGTAATAATTCTTGGGTTTTCATTATTGTCAACTATTGGACCTACAATGGGTTCGTTTGAGGGGTATATATACACAAAAATACCCGTAATGTATCAAATTTTAGGTTATCCTGAAGCGGTAATTTATATCGCATTGTTTATTGGATTATTGGGTTTTTCAAAAAAATACGGACACAAAAAAATAGTAACAGTATTATCGATAATAATAATGGTATTGTTAAGCCTAATGGGTATAATGGGCTTTATGATGGCATAAAATAATAGGACAAATCAGTTTTATTGCGATGCTCTGATGCTCTTTTATTCGGGATTGGCCATTGGAGCGGGTATTCTCACGGCCCAGTACTGGGGGAAAAAGGACCGGCTGTCAATCAGGCGTGTTTTGAGCACTGCCTGTATGTTTTCGATTATTATATCATTTTTGTTCTTCATGGCATCAATCGGTTTTCCCTCTATCCTGATGATGATTTTTACTAACGATGCCGAATTGATTATGTACGGCACAAAGTTATCTTAACGCAATGCTTTTTGTCTGCGCGGTATATTGTATCGGCAAGTCCGTTAATTCGACTATAATCGGAGCTGTACCGCTGGCTTAAGAATATTACAAGGGATTTCCAGGGCTCGTTTTGCAGTACCGCTATTCCACTTTGAATTTTGATACCTCCCCGACCAGCATGTCGATGTTTTCCTTGTTCTGCCCGCTGATGGTGTTAACCTTGGTCACCGACACATTGATCTGGTCCGCTCCGGCAGCCATTTCGTTCATTCCGTTTGTGATCTCCGCCGTCACCAGTTCCAGGTTTTTGCTTTCCTGTATGACCTGGCGGCTCCCCTCAAGCATCTCCTGTGAGCCGTCCTTCACCATAAGGGTTGCTTCGTTTAACTGGCCTATAGCTTCCAGTATCTGCTTGCTTCCCTCGCTTTGTTCCTCCATGGCGTTACGGATATTTTCTTCCTGATCCGACACGGTTTTAACCCCGCCGTCTATGGCCTCAAATTTTTTGAGCACATTGTCGGTAGATTTGGTTATCTTGTCGATAGAATCTTTAATCTTTTTAAGGACGGTGGAAATGGTTTTTGACTGTTCGCCGGAATTCTCGGCCAGTTTGCGTATTTCGTCCGCGACCACGGCAAATCCCTTTCCCGCTTCTCCGGCGTGGGCCGCTTCAATGGCGGCATTCATTGACAAGAGGTTGGTCTGGCTGGCTATGTTTTCCATTACCGCGTTTATCTCCAAAAGCCCTTCGGATTCCCTGGAAATTTCCTGAATGTCCGCGGCTACTTCCTGGAGGCCCGTCCGCCCCACGTCGGATGCGTTCATCAGTTCCCTGACGTTATCGGTGTTTTTGACGAGGGTCTGGGTAACGGACTGGATATTGGCCAGCATTTCCTCAATCGCCGAGGAAGACTGGGCGACGCTGGCGCTCTGCTTTTCCACATGGCCTGAGAGTTTGTCGATGTTGACGGTGATCTGCTCCATGGTAGCGTTGGTTTCGTTAACGCTGGCCGACTGGTTGATGACCCGCGTTTTTATACTTTGAATATTGGCGGTGATTTCGTTGATCGCCGAGGCGGTCTGGTTCATGTTACCGGAAAGATCGTTCCCGATATCGGAGAGCGCGGAGCTTTGATTCTTGATGGCTATAACAAGGCTCTTGATCTTGTCTACCGTGAAATTGATATACCCCGCCAGTTCCCCCACTTCGTCTTTTGAGCTTATATCAATTTGGCGGGTCAGGTCTCCTTCTGAAACATCTTTTAAGAGCGTCATTGTCCGGACGATGGGACGGCTGATGGAACGGGCGATAATAAAAGCCCCTATGGTCATGGCAACGAGCATTGCCGCGCCTATACACACAATAATGAAGAACATGCGGTTTATCGGCGCCATAATATCGGTGTACGAAGCCCCTATCGCCAGACTCCAGGGTTTGGCGGAATTACCCACGGTAAACGGGACCAAATAGACCAGCATGC
>JAITES010000162.1 GCA_031281925.1 Treponema sp.
TGGAGGGGAGGGACATGACCACCGTGGTTTTTCCCCATGCGGAATACCGTTTTTACCTGGATGCTTCGGTAGAAGCGCGGGCCAAACGCCGTCATGATCAGGGAGTTTCCAGACTCAGCCTTAAGGAGATCCGTTCCGGTATTGAAGAACGTGACAGGCTTGACAGGAACAAGGAAGAGGGGAGTCTGATTCTTGTTCCCGGGGTTGACTATCTGGATACTTCGGACTTGACCATCCAACAAGTTTATGACAGATTAGTAGAGAAAATAATGATGGAAGGAACAACAATGGCTGAGAAGGACGTGGAACCGGATATTACTCAAAAGGATGAGCCGAAGACCCCTGCCGATAATATCCAGACACAATTACAGGAAGAATACTTAAAAACCCTTGAATCCCTCGAAGAAGGGCAGCTCGTTGACGGTGTAGTCATTCAGGTGACTCCCGATCAGGTCTTTATTGATGTGGGCTATAAGTCCGAAGGAAAGATTCCCATAGGGGAATTCACTGAAATTCCAAAAATCGGGGATACCGTCTCGGTGATCCTCGTTACCAAAGAGAATAAATACGGTGAAGTTATCGTTTCCAAGCAGAAAGCGGATGTAAAGATCTTCTGGAAGAACCTGCGCCAGGCTTTCCAGGATCATACCATGGTTGAAGGACTCATCGAAACGCGCGTCAAGGGCGGATACGATGTGAATCTCGGCGGCGGGGTCAGGGCATTTCTCCCCATAAGCCAGTCCGACGTTATCAGGGTAGAAAAACCGGAAAAACTGCTCGGTCTAAAGGCCGAATTCTATGTGGAACGGCTCTATTCGGAGGGGAAAGTCAATGTGGTGGTAAACCGCCGCAAGTGGATGGAAGAGGAAATTGAACGTAAACGGAACGATTTCTTTGAAAATACCCCTATCGGCGCAGACGTGACCGGGACGATCAAGAGCTTTACCTCCTTCGGCGCCTTTGTCGATCTGGGAGGCTTTGACGGGCTTCTCCATATCAACGATATGAGTTGGGGCCATGTTACCCGGCCCAAAGACTTTGTAAAGAAAGGGCAGGAAATTCATCTTAAGGTGATCCGCATCGACAAGCAGGAGAAACGGATCAATCTTTCCCTCAAACATTTTAGTGATGATCCCTGGGTGCATTTTGAGGATAAGTACCATGTCAATGATATCGTCAAGGGAAGGGTTACCAAATTAACCGATTTTGGCGCCTTCATAGAGCTTGAAGAAGGCATAGAAGGGCTTGCCCATATTTCCGAGTTCTCCTGGGTCAAGAAGGTCCAGAAACCCGGCGATCTTCTTTCCATCGGCGACGAACTTGAGTGCATGATCCTCGGTTACGATCTCCAGGCCGGCAGGGTTTCCCTGGGCCTCAAGCAGGTTACCTCGAATCCCTGGAGTGATGTGGAGGAGAAGTATCCTGTGGGTACCAGGCTTACCCGCAAGGTGGTAAAGATCACCAATGCAGGGGCTTATATAGAGCTGGAAGAGGGAATAGACGGTTTCCTCCATGCCGACGATATCTCCTGGACGAAGAAAATTAAACATCCGGGCAGCGAATTAACGACAGGTCAGGAACTGGAGATCATGGTTATCAGCGTTGAACCGGAAGCCCACAATATCAGGCTGGGTATCAAACAGCTTACCGAAGATCCCTGGAAGAGCTTTGCGGAGGCCTATAAACCCGGAACGATGGTGGAAGGGGAAGTTTCTTCGGTTACCGATTTTGGAATATTTGTCCGTGTTCCCGGTGGTATCGAAGGGCTTATTCATAAGACAAACCTGGTGGAAAACCGGGATGATAATCCCGATGATGCGCTCAAGAAGTATCAGAGCGGGGACAAGATCAAGGCAGTGGTTTTGGAACTGCAGCCGGAGAAACAGAAGGCCGCCTTCTCCATTCGGGATTACCAGAAAAAGGTACAGCGTGATGAAATTTCCCGCTATATGGCAGGAGAAGAGTCTGACGGGTCAGCCTTTACCCTGGGGGATTTCCTGAAGTCCAAGTCGGATTCTTCTGCCGAGACCAAAGGCCGGGCCGCTTCTCCTGAAAGGAACAAGAATGAGGATGAAGGAACCGATAAGGGCGGCGCTGCCGAATAAGTTCCGCGGCCTGTATGCTGTCTAAGATCGATGTACAGAAATTTAATACTCTTATTGAGATTAACACGCTCATAAATTCGAACTACGAGGATGTCCATACTCTTTTGACCCAGATTCTTGAATCGGCAACACGGCTTTGTGAGGGAGAGGCTTCCAGCCTGCTCCTTATGAACAAGGAAACCGGGGAGTTATACTTTGAAATAGCGCTGGGCACCAAAGGCCCTGATGTAAAACGTTTTACCCTCAAACCGGGAGAGGGAATTGCCGGCTGGGTGGCCCAGCACAACAAAGCCATAATCGTCAACGATGTGGTCAACGACAAGCGTCATCTCCGGGAAATTTCCAGGCAGATCGACTATCCTGCAAAAACGATGATGGCGGTTCCCATGCGGATCAAGGATCAATGTATCGGCGTCATTGAATTGATAAATAAAAAAGACGGGAAAAATTTTAGTCAGGATGATCTTGAATGGCTCGAAATTTTTTCCAATCAGGCTGCCCTGGCCATTATCAATGCCCGGAGTTTTGAACAGGCCCGCAATGAATTGCAGCTCCTGCAGGACAGGATCAATACAGATCAGGGGTATCACACCCTTATTGCAAAGAGCCCCGCGATCCTTGAAAAGCTTGATATTATCGAAAGGGTTGCAAAGACGGATTCTTCGGTACTGATCCTGGGGGAAAGCGGAGTAGGGAAGGAGATCTTTGCCGAACAGATACACCAGAAGAGTCAGCGGAGCAAGAAGCCTTTTATCCGGGTAAACTGCGCGGCCCTGCCGGAGGGCCTTCTGGAGAGTGAACTCTTCGGCCACGTCAAGGGAGCCTTTACCAATGCCATTGCCAACCGGCAGGGCCGTTTTGAGCTGGCCGACGGCGGGACGATCTTTCTGGATGAGATTGGGGATTTGCCCTTGCCTCTTCAGGCAAAGCTGCTCAGGGTTATTCAGGAGAGAAGCTTTGAAAAAGTGGGCGCCGATACCACGATCACCGTCAATGTACGGATCCTGGCGGCCACAAACAAGGATATTGAAGCCTTGGTAGAGCGGGGGGAATTCCGGAACGATCTCTACTACAGGCTCAATGTACTTCCCATCTACATCCCGCCCCTCAGACAGCGGCCTGAGGACATTCCTGAACTGGCAGCCTTTTTTCTTAAAAAATTCATGAGGGAGACAAAAAAACAGTTTGAAGGTTTCTCCAGCGAAGCGATGGAGGCAATGCTTTCCTACAGTTGGCCGGGAAATATCCGGGAGTTGGAAAACTGTGTTGAACGGGCCTGTGTGATCAGCAAGAATAAATGGATTCAGGAGGAAGATCTCCTGCTCAAGAATGGCTCTGTTATTTCCGAACCGGAAACCGGAAGCCGGGACTTAAAAAATGCAATCAATGTGTTTAAGGCCCACTTTATCAGGAAGATATTGGAAGAAAACAAGTGGAATCAAACCGAAGCAGCCAAGGCGCTGGATATCCAGCGTACCTATCTTTCAAGGCTGATAAAGGAACTGGATATCAATCATCCGGAAGAATGAAGGAGAATTTAATGTCTGATGTAAATGAAAAACACGGAGCGCAGGAACAGATTGAGCAATTTATTCAAAAAAACCGGAAGTTCATTGCGGCCTTTGCGGGTCTTATCGTTATTGTCATTGCCGGCTTTATCGCAGGCTTTGCCATTCGGGACAGTCTCCGCAATAAATCTTTTAGTGCGGTGGAAGAACTCAGCCGCCGTTATGAAGCTCTCCGTTTTGACATCACTTCCGAAGAAAAGAAAGATGAGGTAGATACACTGCTGTCCGATGTAAAGGAATTTGCGGGAAAGGCTTCAGGCTACGCGCATGCCCAGGCATGGAATATTGCGGCGAACATTCATGCCGACCGGCAAGAGTGGCCCGATGCCCAGGCCTCCTGGATTAATGCGGCAAACGCCGCCGCAAAAACCTATCTTGCCCCCGCAGCATGGTATAATGCAGCGGTTGCGGCGGAAGAACAGAACAACATTGATGAGGCAATACAATTTTACAATGAAAGCCTTACCCTCTCCGATCATTTTCCTGCCGCCGCCAGGGCCCAGTTTTCCATCGGAAGGCTTCAGGAAGGACGGAACGAAAAAACAGCGGCGCTTGAATCGTACCGCAGCCTGGTCAGCAAGTGGCCCCAGGATCCGGTCTGGACAAATCTTGCCCGGAGCCGGATTGTTGTTTTGGAAAAATAATGAGAAAGAAAGCCTTTTCTTTCTTTTTTTTCATTCTTGCGCTTCTTGTTTCTTCCTGTGGAATAGAGGATTATTATTTTCTCTATTCCGTGCCGCAGGGAAACATTCAGGTTACCCTGAATAACCGCGCAACCATTCAGCTTCCAAGCCTGAGTGACGAATATTATTACTTTACGAACTTTACCATTTTTTACCGGCTCTATATTTCCGGAAGCCAGGAATCGGGAACTATTCAAACATCCCAGGCCTCTTTGAGTTCCATCAATCCCTATCTTTCTTCCGATTACTTCGCCATTGAACCATATACAAAGAGCGATACTACCGTATCCTCTAGTACCGGTTCGCTTTTCAAGGGCCGCAATTTTTATACACTTGAATTGGAAAATGCAAATATAGATGATGTTCTGTCAAACGAGGTCATGGGACGAACGCTGATCATAGATTTTCCGGTTACCGGTGTACGGCCTTTCCTGAATATAGGCGGCAGCATCCATACTCTCTACCGCTCAACGGGGGAGGGGAGTTTTAATCCCGTTCCCAACCGTTATTTTCTTAATACTTCAGAACTCAATTCCAGTTCAAATGTTTCGTCCACGGTAAATGCCGATGTGGCGAACAGAACCGGTATAAGCGGTTCCCGTTTTACCTATGCCGCCATGTACATTGTTGTTACAGGAATTGATTCCAACTTTACACCCATCTACAGCGCTCCGACGTTTATAGGTATCTTTGCCTTGCCGAATCCCTAAGTTTAAGTAAGATCCATGTTACGCAAAAACAGAATTAACCACGGACAAAGTAAAAAGTAAAGTGAATTAAGATCATTCCAAGGCTTTTCTCCGGGAAAATACCACCCCGAACCGGATATATTTTACTATCTATAATGTTGATTCTGTCCACCTACCTGCATGCCCCATATTCCCGGAGTTACAGGGGTGTCGGCTGGATTTTGTATTGACAACGAAAAGAAGGTGTGCCTAAAATATGAGAGCCGTTCGGAGACTTCGGTTTTCCGAATAATAACCGCTTACAAATGTGCTTTTGTTTTGAAATTGTTTGAAGAATTTTTCCGGCCCCCCCCCCCCCCGTCATCCGTGTAGTATAAAGCGCCTTTTTCTTCCGCTTTTTATAATTGGTTCAATTTTTATTGCCTGCGATACAGGAAGCCCTGACATTACACTGGAAACTGTTGCCGCTCCTGCGGCAAGTCCCGGAGCCGGTGAAATTGAATCCGGTACGACGGTAAGTCTTTCCACAACTACAGAGGGAGCAAGTATCTACTACACCCTTGACGGAAACGAACCGTCCGAAGGCAGTACAAAATATACGGACCCCATTGGCCTAAGTGCGGCGCTTACCATCAGGGCCTTTGCGGTTAAGCAGGGCATGATCAACAGCGGCGTATTGACGGCGGCCTATACCATCAAAGAAACCAAAAATACAGATCCCAAATCAATCACCTTGACGGATTTTACCGATACATCATATACAACAGATGGATGGCAAATTATGCTGGTTCCGTCCAAAACCATATTATC
>JAITES010000214.1 GCA_031281925.1 Treponema sp.
CCTGTTCCGATTCTGCCAGACAGTTTTCCGTCAAGGCGCACAGTTCTTCCGGTTCCACCGGCTTAAGCAGGTAATCTTCTGCCCCTAGCTTAAGGGTTTCCCGGACAAAGGCATAGTCATCAAAACCGCTCAAGATGATCAGCTTTTGCCGCAGCCCCAGGGACTTGAGTTTCTTCATCATTTCTACCCCGCCGCAAAGGGGCATCTTGATGTCCGCGATGATAAGATCCACCGGAACCGCGCAGATCATTTCCAGCGCTTCCAGCCCGTTGGCGGCCTGGCGTATGGCGGTTTTCCCGGAGAATCGATCCTCCAAGATCCGCACAATTCCCTGCCGTATATTTTCTTCATCATCGACTACAAGGATACTAAACACGGCGTTTTCCTTTTGCCATGCCCGCGGGCGGTTCGGCGGGCAGCTTGACAGTAATCATGGCGCCTCTGCCGGGGCTGGATTCAAGGCCGATCCCGTACTCGCTGCCATAGTAGAGCTGTATTCTCCGGTTTACATTTCGTAGACCAATGGTGTTAAAATCATCGTTTTCACCCCGAATATAGCCCCGCAGCCGGTCTAAGCCCTCCGCCGGAATCCCTACGCCGTTGTCAATTACTCTGAACACGATGGTTTCCCCTTCCCGGGTACCAAGCACCGTGATGATCCCATTCTCCGGCAGGGAGCTTATACCGTGGTAAAGGGAATTTTCTACCAGGGGTTGCAATAATAGTTTTATTATCATGGTGTTATGCAGGGCTTTGTCTACGTGTACCTGGAACTGAAGGCGGTCATGGTAGCGGAGCTGTTGCAGCCGGATATAATCTTCCAGACATTCCAGTTCCCTGCCTACGGTAACCAGCTCGTCCGGGGCGGAGATGCCGTAACGGAGGGTCTTAGCCAGGAGGGAAACCATCTCTCCGGTGTTGTGCCCGTTTCCGGAATCCGCCGTGGCGCGGATGCTGTCCAGGGTGTTGTAGAGGAAATGGGGATTTATCTGCTGGCGGAGCATCTGTAGTTCTGTTTGGATGCGGGAAAGTTCCCGCTGGTATTCTTCGTGGATAAGGCCGTATACAATGAAGTAGGTAAAAACCAGGACAAGGGCCAGGAAAAGCAGCAGAACGACATAGGGAATCCCCTGCCGGCGGAGGCTATCCAGCAGCACCGATGTCAGGGGTGTTTCGATGGCGCAGAGGTACGGCGGGAGGGCGGCGGAATAGGTGTAGAGTTTCCCCCCTAGTATGCTGGTCCCAGTTTCTCTTCCGGCTGGTATATGTCCCCGCAGGGCCCTGTTAATCCTGTTTTCCAGGGAACCGGCCAGGAGCTGTCCCGTATCGCTGAATATTCCTATTTTTTCGGTTTTCAGGTTCCGCCTTTGGTAAAAAGATTCCAGGGGAGGGTTCAAGTCCGCCACTGCCAGGATTGCCCCCACGTTTTTGAACTGCTCGGTATTGAATATGGATCGGGAGAGGAGAAGAATATCTGAAGAGAGTTTTTCGTCGTTTTTTTCCAAGGGGGGAAGCACGGTCCCCGGCCAGAGATATTCCTTTCCGCGGGCGGACATAGTTTCCCTAAACCAGCCGGTATCTATTTGGGACTGGGCAGGAATCCCAAATTCGACCATCGGCCTGGTGTACAGGTAGCGCAGCCCCGAACGAAAACAAAGCCCTTTCCCATCCTGATCGAATACATAGAGCCTGAGTATCAGGGGGTATTGCTCAAAAAGTACCTGGCACTGGTTTTTAATATCCCAGTCCAGCATGCTGGGATGGTACTTTCCGGGATTGGACAGATATTCGTAGGTTTCCGTGGGGCGCTCGTTTACCCGGATCACCGGAAATTTGGTGATTCCGCTTAGGCTCCTCAGCGCATTCCGCAGGTGTTCGACCATCTCGTTTACCAGATGGGAATTGTTCAAAGCAATGTAAGAAACTTCGCTACGAATGGAAGAATGGACCATCACCACAAACCACGAAACCAGAAAAGCGACCAGTATAAAAAAGGTAAACCGCAGCCGGTTGCGGATCGAGATGCGCCCCAGAAAGCCGTAGAAGGTTCTTCCCAGCCAGGTTTTAGCCAATAGGAGATCCCGCTTCATACCGGGGACAGCATACCACGATTCTTAAAAAAAGACAAAAAATATGAGATTTTGCAGTTTCTTTCCGGGAAATTCAGCCGCAAAGTAGAAACAGGATGTTCCCGGCCTCTCAGGTTTTGGAACTTTCGCATTATTTTTGCCTATGTAATGGAGGTAGGTATGAAACAAATCAAGGTGCGCGTCATGGGATGTACCATGGGGGCGCTGTTTATTGCCCTGCTGATGGTTCCCGGCCTGCTTTTTGCCGGCGCCAGGCAGGATGCCCAAAAGGGGCAGGCAAAAACGGTAAAGCTGGAATACTATTCCCTTAAACCCGAGGTGGTAGGGATTATGGACAAGATCATTGCCCGCTTTAACCAGGAGAATCCCGGTATTGAAGTTACCCAGACTTCGGTAGCCGACCCGGGGACGGTAATTTTAACCCGTATATCCACCAATGCCATGCCCGATCTGCTGCAGTCTTATCCCGCGGAAGACAAATACAAGGTCATGTTTGACGATGGCTTGATAACGGAGCTTACCAACGAGCCGTTCATGAAGAATGTGCAGCAAGCCATGCTGGATATGGCAGCTTACAAGGGCAAGCATTATGCCCTGCCCATGACCCTGAGCTCTTATGGGATCTATTACCGCACCGATATTTTTGAAAGACACGGCATTAAGGAGCCGGTTACCTATGACGAGCTTATCAGCGCATGCAAGGCTCTAAATGCGGCGGGTATCGACGCCTTTGCCCTGCCGAATAAGGATGTGGGTAATACGGCACAGCGGCTGGAACGGCTTATCGGGGTACTCAACAATAACTCGAATGATGAATTTAAAAGGATTAAGTCCGGGGCCTTGAAGGTGGAAGATTCGATTACCATCCGCAGATTTGCCCAGATGTGCGTGGAGATCGCCCAGTATAGTACCCGCGATTCCCTGGGGCTCGATTACGAATCCGCGGTGGCGGATCTGGTGAACGGTAAGGCCGCCATGATGATTTCCGGCACCTGGATGCTTTCCACCATGCAGCAAAGCGATCCCAACATCAAGATCAAGTTAATCCCCTTCCCCTCTCCCCTGGGCGCCAAGCCCATGGTGCCGGTCAATATTGATACATCTTTTTCCCTGGCCGCCGACTGTAAGCACCAGGCCGAAGGGCTTAAGTTTATTGAATTTCTGTCCCGTACCGATATCGCCCAGCTTTATTACGAAGTTGACGGCAATGTGAATATGATCAAAGGCGTAGTTTTTGACAAACAACCCCACAAGATGATGAAGGATCTGATGGACCAGGGGAATATGTTCCTGACTCAGGTGAATTTCTGGCCCACGGGCCTGCGGGAAGAACTGCGCCCCGCTTCCCAGCAAATATTTATGGATAGCAACGTTAATAGTTTTGTGGCTGCCTTTGGCGAGGCAATACAAAAGAAGTACCCGTAAGGACGGCTCATTCCCGGGGGCATGGCTGCTTCCGGGGATAGCGCCTCCCGGAGTAAAGATGCGGAAAGGGCCTGTATGAGAAAAGATCGGGAAAGAAAATTATGTTTCGTCTTGTTTACTGCGCCGGGGCTGCTGCTCTACGCTTCGTTTTTTATCTTTCCGGTAATTCTGGGCTTTTATTACGGCATGACCGACTGGAACGGCATTACCCGGCGCTACCATTTTGTCGGTTTGGCCAATTTT
>JAITES010000017.1 GCA_031281925.1 Treponema sp.
TGATATTGGGGAGTACGCCGGTTTCATCCGGAAGCATGACCGCCAGATTCACGGAAAGGAATTATTCAAACCCGCTTTTATTCATTACCGGAATACTGTGGGGTCTTGCCTTTGAATTCCGTTATCAGGCTGCATTTCTTCTGGCCGGATTTATTTTCTGGATTTTTTTCATATCGATACACAATAAAAAGCAGGCCTTAATACAGGTCCTGGTTATTTTCGGCGGTATTTTTGCCGTTGTCATACCCGCAACTTTTTTGGATTGGTGGGGATACGGAAGTTTTACCCTGGCTCCCGTTAATTATGTATATCAGAATATTATTTTGAATAAATCAAGTATCTACGGAACCATGCCTTTTTACGGATATTTCCAGCTTATACTTTGAAACAGGCGTTATGCGTTAATGATATTTATCATACTGGTTGGGAGTATCGCGGGGATTATACGCTATCCAAAACATCCGTTTTCATGGGGCGTGATTGTCTTTTTCTTTATACATTCCATGATAGCTCATAAAGAACTCAGGTTCCTGATGAGCATCCTTATTCCCGCACTGTTCCTGATGGTTTCCGGTTTGTCTCCCAAAACGGAGAAGGATGCGCTTTTCAAAAAAATATGGAAATTCCGTTATTCAATACCGGCAATGGCTCTGTATCTCTTGAATATTTTTATACTTTTATCTTATGCGACCGGATTCCAGTCGGCCGCAGAGGTACAATTTGAATATTATATCTATCATAATACCGTTTCACCGTTCAGGGCCTATGCCCTAAAAACCAGATCAAACCAAACGCCGCTTGAGCATGGGCTTTACAGGCCCCGTGGAATGGAAATAGATGCGAAAGAAAGCTTCGGCGACATTGTACAGGACGGCAAGGGTAAAAAAGAGTTCTTTGTAGTTATTGCTCCTCCGGAAACAGATATGGACTCATTGTATGTTCCGGCCGGGTATACCATGAACAAGGAATATGCCTATAGGGGGCGTGATATTTATTCATTAACCAAGGAATTGTTTGGTAAAAAAAATGAGGATCTATGGGCCCTATATAAATTTACGGCGCAGGACGGGTAATCTGTCTGCAGATGAGAAATACGGCGTTCCGTTGGAACGCGCTTTCAAAAATTGAATTCTTGCAAAACAAATGAATTGGAGGTTGTTATGCAGTATGTAGAGTATGGAAAAACCGGA
The DNA here is from genome assembly GCA_031281925.1 of Treponema sp. Taxonomy (GTDB): domain Bacteria; phylum Spirochaetota; class Spirochaetia; order Treponematales; family Breznakiellaceae; genus JAIRNJ01. Next base: position 1,191 of record JAITES010000017.1, read on the forward strand.
GTCAAGGTTTCCCGGCTGGGAATGGGTTGTATGCGGCTTCCGTCAAAGGAAGTGGACGGAAAGACGGTTTTCGATAAGGAAGAGAGCATCAAGCTTATCCACCGGGCCATTGAGCTGGGTGTAACTTACTTTGATACGGCTCCCTATTATTGCGACAAGCTTTCCGAAGTGTTCCTGGGGGAAGCCCTCAAGGGCGGCAGGCGGGACAAGGTCTATGTGTCTACCAAGAACCCTATCGAAAATGACAGCGGGGACGACTATGAGAAGCGCCTGGAAAGTTCCCTCAAGAATCTCCAGACCGATCATATCGACTTTTACCATTTTTGGGGTATCTCCCTGGATACCTTTATCAACCAGGTCTGTGCCAGGGGCGGGCCGCTGGATCGGGCAAAGAAGCTCAAGGAACAGGGGCTGATACGGCATATCTCATTTTCCTTCCACGACAGGGATGCCGGGGATAAGGAACCTGACAACTTCATCGAGATCCTCAAGCGGGGGGAAGGGGTGCTTGAATCCCTTCTTGTACAGTATAACCTTCTTGACCGGAACAAGGAGCCGGGTATCGCCCTGGCCCACGAGATGGGTCTGGGAACCGCGGTAATGGGCCCTGTCGGCGGCGGCAGGCTCGGCGCTCCTTCCGATGTGATCAAGGCTCTGCTTCCCGGCAAGGTGCAGAGTTCCGCCGAGGTGGCTCTCCGTTTTGTGCTGGCAAACCGGAATGTGGATGTTGCCCTTTCCGGGGTGAGCACCATTGCCCAGCTTGAGGAAAACGCCGTGATCACGGATAACACGAATCCCCTTTCCCCCGCGGAACTTTCCCAGATCGAGGGCATGATGAAGGAAAACGAACGCCTTGCCGGGCTCTACTGCACCGGCTGCAAGTACTGTATGCCCTGTCCCCAGGATATCAATATCCCCGAGGTCTTCACCATCATGAACTATCACCGGATTTACAAGATCACCGATTTTGCCCGGCAGGAGTATGCCAGCATCGGCAAGGTACCCTGGAAGAATTTCAAAGATGCTTCCGCCTGTGTGGAGTGCGGCCTTTGCGAGCAGAAGTGTCCCCAGAGCCTCCCCATCCGGGAGCAGCTCAAGGAGACCCACAGAGTGCTTGCAGTTTAATAATTGTCTACCGGCATAGGGTAACAGGCTAGTTGTTTGAAGATGGTTTTTTGTTTAGACTGTGCTAATGGCAGGCTTCAACCATAATGGCAAAAAATCTTCTTGTAAAAACTCTCGTTGAACTCCGGGGGAATCCCCGGGCATGTGTGTACACTGAGCCCCTCTGGGGGCTTTCAATGAATCTCTGTCTCCCCTATGCGTCGGTTTATATGCTGGCGCTGGGACTCAAAGACGCGGATGTTGGCTTTATAGCAACGGTCTACATGCTTACGCAGGTGGTTTTCGGTTTTCTCGGCGGGGTAATCACCGACAAGCTGGGAAGGCGCAAGACTACCGCCGTCTTTGACTTTATTTCCTGGAGTATTCCCTGTCTCATCTGGATGAGAGCCCAGGGTTTCTGGTTTTTCCTGGTGGCGGCCCTCTTCAACGGCACCATGAAGGTGACCACCAACTCCTGGGACTGTCTTCTGGTAGAGGATGCGGAGAAGAGTCAGATAACAAAGATCTACTCTCTGGTGATCGTCTGCGGACAGCTTTCCGCCCTCTTTGCCCCCATCTCGTCAATACTGGTTTCAAGATTGACACTGGTTCCGGCGATTAGGATTCTCTATATCAATGCCTTCGTCGTGATGACCGCAAAAATATTCCTGCTCTACCATTTTTCCAGAGAGACACGCACGGGAATTGTGCGTATACAGGAAACCAAAGGAGTGAACTTCTTCAGTCTTCTGGCCGGTTACAGCGTGGTATTCAAAATCATCGGCCGTTCCAAAGGGACTATTTTTTCCCTGGCAATCGCAGCCCTTGTCGGAGCGGTTCAGATGGTGAACACAACCTTCTGGCAGGTCATTGTAAGCAGAAAACTCCTCGTTCCCGATCCCCTGCTTCCCCTCTTCCCCATGTTCCGTTCGGTTCTGGCAATCGCCTTTCTCTTTCTGGTGGTTCCCCAGCTTTCAAAGCTTACGCTCAGAACTCCGTTGCTCTTCGGTTTCGGCGCATATATCGTCGGGCAGACGCTTCTGGTTTCATCCCCTGCAAGCGGTTTTATCCGTTACGGGATTCTCTGCATCTCCCTGCTCTTTGATGCCTTCGGTTCGGGAACGCTTGCCATGCTGGCGGAATCGCTGGTGGCCCTTCATGTGGACGTGGCGGAACGGGCCAGGGTCATGGCCATCCAGCACATGATCATCATGTTTGCTACTTCTCCCTTCGGCTGGATCGGGGGGATTCTTTCGGGTATAAACCGGAGTTTCCCTTTTATGCTCAATATTATTCTGCTGGCAACCGGTATCGTAGTAACACTGTTGTATTACCACCGGAATCCCGAAGCCCACGGAGTCGGGCTGGAACACGAATCAATGTCTATTGAAAACAGGGAGGTTATAATTGAACCGTCGTGACAAACAGAAGGCCGAGACCTTCACCGATATTATGCGGGCGGCGGAGGAACTCTTTATGGAGCAGGGTTACGAACGAACCAGTATGCAGCAGATAGCAGACCGTTCCGGAGTAACCAAGGGAGCCCTCTACCATCACTTTGATTCAAAGGATGCCCTTTTGGAGCGGATGTGCGCGGATCATTACCTGGTGCTGGAACATGCGGCCCGGCCCATCGTTGAAGACGAAACGCTTTCCTGCTTCGATCGGATCCGCCGTGCCATTGAACTTTCCCGGGGCATGGGGATAAGCACCGTATCTTTTGTGTCCGAATACCTGAAGACCCATCAGGATGACTGGAACCGGGGCGGCGGAGTGATGCTCAAGGACAGGCTGCGGCTTTATGACAAAAAATTCTACGCCAAGATGATAGGTCCGCTTCTGGCGGAGGCCAGAACCAGGGGAGAGTGCGATTTTTCCGCCCAGAGCGATGTGTTGGCAGTATTTATGCACCAGCTTGACCGTGGTGTGGATGAAGAGATCAACCGTGCCTTCTCCGAATACGGCAAGCACGAGGCAGAAAAACGTATTGTAGACATTATGAAAACCTATGTGTTTATTCTGTCCCGTATGCTCAGCATTAAACCCGATGAGGTCTCCCAGTTGATAAGCCTTGAGGAATCCATGCATCTCTACGGTGAGGTGCTTAAGGCAAAACTGAGCAAGGAGTGAGGAGGGGCGGTAAAACTGTTCTTCCTTTTTGGTGACTATCAAAAGTTGATTTACTTTACGGACAACTCTACCTAATTCTAAAGCTGACGGGGTAACGCCAGCGCACGGAAACCGGCTCCCCGTTGGCCTGGGCGGGGCTGCATTTTGCATCCCGGAATACTTTTATTGCCGCTTCGGCAAAGCCTCTGTCTTTCGGTGTTTCCTGCAGTATCTCTATGCGTTTTACTTCTCCGTTCATATCAACAAAAAGCTCAAGAATAACCCTGCCTTCGATTCCTGAACGGAGCGCAATCGGAGGATAGAGACTCCTCAGGGTGGAGGCAATATCCTTTTCATTAAGGAGTTTCGGCGGCACTGAAATTTTGTGCATGGGCAGATAGTCTTCGCCTCCGGAAGACTGAACCGGCGGCGCCGTCACTGTCAGGAGGGTTCCGGGCGCAACTACTGTCTGATCAGGCTCCTCTTCGGTTTCGATTATGTTTTCCGCGATGGATTCCACGGCATTGTCCGGCACAGGCTCAGGAGGCGGCGGGGGAGGGGGGGGCGCCGGAGGCGGTTCTTCAAACTCTTCGATATCGGCAAGCTTCATCACCTGGGCGTTTTCCTGTATTTCAGGCTGTGCGGCATTCAGGCGGAAAACCAGAAAGAATATGAGAAAGCCGTGGAGGACGGCGACGACGATAAACAGCAGTATCCGTGTACGGGCAATATTATCCATCTTTCACCACAAAACTTACAACGCGGTACTGGAGTATCTGGAGTATGCCCAGCACCCGGTTGACCCGCTCAAAGGAAGTATCCCTGTCGGCAATGATGTGAATACGGGTGTCCGGAGCCGTCCTGTAGAGATTGTCCACCTCCGTTTCAACATCGGCAAGGGAGGCCGGAAGTCCGTCAAGGTATACGCCGCCGGCCCTGTCGATCCATATTTCAAGGTTCTTTTCCGCGCTGGTACGTTTTGCGCTTTGCGCCTCAGGATATTCTATCTTTACTTCCCGCCTGTAGTTGATCAGGGCTACCAGCATGATGAATATGAGGAGCAGAAACGCTACGTCCGACATGGAATTGAGGGGGATGACAAAATGTTCCCTCTTGCGCCGCAGTTTCACTGTCCCTCCCCGCTTTTCATCGAAAAGGAAAATGAATCTATTTTGCATTTCTGGGCTATTTCCACAAAGGAAACAACGTTCTGCCAGGGAGTGACGGGATCTATGCTGAGCATTACCGCCAGGTTGGGATTGTTTGCCGCCGCCGCGCCGATCTCCTGCTCGGCAAAACCAAAATCCCGGATTTCGTTTCTGTAAATAATCTGTCCGTTTCCGTCAAGTTCAAAGCGCAAAAGGTTGTCTTTCTGTATCAGCCGGGTGGAGTTTTTTGCAGGCAGATTCATGAGGAAACCCTTGTTGACATTGAAGCCGGCAATAACAATAAAGTAAATGATAAGCAGAAACGCTATGTCGCTTGAGGCGGTGGAGTCCCCAAAGGGATTACCTCTTTTTTTTCTAAGCTTCATCTTGTACTGCTGCCGTTTCAGCCGTTTTCTTCGTGGCCCTTTCGGAATGTATTGCAAATTCCGTGATCAGCTCCGAACAGGCCTGTTCCGTATCCGCCGCAAAACGGTCCACTATATGGCTCAGGAGCGAATGGGCAACCATGGCGATGATGGCGATGATAAGACCGAAAACGGTGGTTATGAGGGCTTCATAGATGCCGTTTGCCACGATCTGCGCGTTAACTTCGGTTGCCTCCGCAATGGATCTGAAGGCGCTTATCATCCCCGAAACGGTACCCAGGAATCCTGTCAGGGGGGAAAGGGAACCCAGAGCGATAAGAAAGTTAAAACCGCTTTCCAGTGAATTGATGCGGCTCAACGCTTCCGTCTCCGCCGCCCGTTCCATCTGGTGCTCGGAAAGATCGGAGTGGTTTACCAGAGTGAGAAGTATAGGCGCCCCTATGCGCTTCTTTGTAAGGGAAGAAAGATACTCCCTTGCCTCCTCAATTTTATTGTCCGGTATACAGGATTCCACTTTTGCTTTCAGATCATCCATTTTAAGATTGTGGGAAAAAATGTGGATAAATCTTTCCAGGGAAATTGTAATAGTGGCAATTGAAAAAAAGAGAAGCGGCCACATAAAGACACCTCCCAGCCTGAAAAGCTCCAGCAGGGATAACGACATATTATGAGTTTCCATGATCACCTCTTTATAATCTGTTTCAAACTTATCTCTTCCCGGGAAAGATCCTCTCCGATTTTTTCCCAGGCATATTCTGTGTAGATCCACTGAACGGCTTCTTCCCAGTCCCGCATCAGCGCTCCCGAATTCCGCAAGGCTTCAAGTTCGGAATTGCGGGAATTTTCCGCTGTCTGTAAAAGAAAGGCCGTATAGGTCTTGTTCCAGTTAACCCCTTCGCCGCGGATCCATTCGGCGCCTTCCTTTTTCCACTCCTCAGGACGTTTCTTTTTTGGAACTGTTTCCGGGAGAAGTATGGGCTGCCAATAGGCGCTGAAGTATTCCTCGGTCCTGAACATTCTGTTCTGCGAGTAGCCGCGCATCCATTCGGCAAGGGCAATGATCCGTTCACGCCGGTTCCGCAGCCGTGTCAGGGCTTCCGCTCCGGTAAGGGTGCTGTCCCTGAGCCGTATCCTGCCTCCCGAGATCTGCACCGCTTCAGGCGGGGAGAGGAAACGGAGGGATGGCGGAGAAGGCATAAAATGAGCGGCGCCGGAAAGTTCCAGTTCATATTCATTCCAGCCGCTGTTGCTCCCTCCCAGATAATGAAATCGTACAGGATAGAAAGTACCGTCTTCAAGAGGAGCGCTGCACCTGATCTCCATCCAGGGGAAATCCTCAAGGCTGAGGGCAAGAAAGGGCTTTCCCTTCCTGTCCTGTTTTTCAAGAATCTCAATTTTTCCCATGGCGCCTCCAAGGGCTTCCATCTGAAAGCTTCCCTGCCAGCGCCTCAGCGTCTTTTCTTCAAAAAAGCTGCCGTCGATTATCTGTCCTGCCTTTTCCGCCGCGGTGATACATGTTGACAGAAGAACCGCGGAGAAAGCAAAAAGGAGAAACAGGATAAGTTTTTTTGCGTTGTGCATTTTTTTTATACAGGTTTTGCTCATCAATAGCTCCACTTGAATCCGAAAGAAGGTATAGGCATAGGCATCTCATACGTTGCCGAAAGGTAGTCGCCTGTATCCTCCTTTCCGGTGTAGGAATTAAAGCTTGTATTTCCCTTGGCAGGCAGTACCATCCCCAGCACATTTTCCATGGCAAAGTACATTTCAAGATGCGCCTTGCCCTGTTTGTTGAACCGGAAAACCGAAAATTTCAGATCCATGGGGAAGGAGAAAGTAGTCCTGTTGGTCTCGGAATAATGGGAATCTCTCGTCCAGGTTTCAATATGTTGACCTGTAAATTTTCCGTCCTTGTCCAGAACCATTACAGGACTGCTGTGGATGTCCCCCACCTCGTTAAGGGGAACGCCGCTGGCAAAACCAAGGCGAAGATATATGTTTAGCTGTTTTTGGGGTTTGATGTTCGCAACAAGGTTGAGGTAGTTGTAACGGTGGAACTCCGGGAAGAACCAGTCGTTCCCCGGTCCGACAGGAATAACAATATCACTGTCGCCTGTGATCTGGTGTGGGTTCTTGTAACGCGCATAGTTGAAGGAATAGGAGATCCAGCCGTCCAGATAACGGCCTTCCATTTTCTGCAGTTGAAGATCGAAGCCCCAGATGCTGCCTACGCCGTCAAATTGGTATTGGTATTGCACCTGCCCTCCCCCAAAGCGGTAATGTACGGATTGATACGTCCTGTCATATACATGCTTGTAGTAGCCTTCAATGTTAAAACTGAGATCCGTTAAAAAATCTATTTTGGTTCCGACAATACTTGTAATGGAGCGCGCCGGCTTCAGTTCATAGTCGCCGATAGGGATACTGCCGTCAATTGAATTAATCAAATCGCTTTCCGAAGAAAAAAGCCCCGTGCCCGCGCTCAGGGACAGGGAATCTATGACGCCCCTGTTCCGGAAAACATTAAAATCAAGGTTAAGCCTGGGGTTAAGAACGGGGTAGGTCTGTATGGTAAAATCTTTTCCCGCAAAGTAGAGATGATCCAGCCTGAGCCCCAGTTCCGCGGCAAAACGGTTCCGGGGGCTGGAATACTCGGCAAGACTGTAAGCCGAAGTATTGAGCCTGTGATTCCCGAATTCGGTAATCAATTCCTGATATGAGTTTACCGGATAGGGATACGCGCTGCTTGTGGGAACATTGTTTGCCCATGTATATGTTTCCCCATACGAAGAATAATATGAGTAGAGTTCCTGCACCCCCAGCGCAAAGATAAATCCCCTTCCCAGATCCCAGTCAAAATCGACCCTGCCCTGAACATTGCTGGTACTGGTGCTCGACTTTACATACGTATCCCTGCCTTCAAGACTCCAGCTTTCCTTCCCTCCGGTAAGCAGCGGAAAATTGGCCTTAAAATAATCGGAATACTTTACGTTAATGTCGTTCCTAATCCAGCCTTCAATATTCATCCGGTAGAATCCCCCGCCCAGAGTAGTCTTCAGTACCATGGAACGCAGGGGATTGAAAGTCAGATTGCCCGTAAGAAATCCCTGCATGTTGAGATAATCGAAGTTCATATCCGTTTCGCTCCTGAGAATCCCCTCACTGCCGTCCTCTTCGCTTGTATTTTCATATAAGACGCCGATTCCGTCCGCCCCGAAGAAACCGGTCATCCCGGCCTGGAATCTTTCGTTAAAACGGTAATTTCCGTTCAGCGTAACGCTGCGGATATAGGGCGCCGTCCGTACATATTTTATCATCTCAAGTTCCGGGATCGCCGGTATCATCAATTTAAAAAGACCGACAATAGGATCGTAGTAAGTTACCCTCCCCATGATCCGCAGCCCTCCGTTGCCCAGGATGGGCAGGGAGAGCGCAAGGTCTGCGGCGCTGGTCGAGACCGACATCTCAAGTTCCACCTCGGTGGGGGAAGGCTGCTTTGACGTAATCTCCAGAAGCCCGGAAATCGAATGCCCGTAACGGGCGGAAAAAACCCCGTGGGAAAGCTGGGCGCTCTGAACCATTCTGGGATCGAAGATCGAAAAACCGCCTCCCCAGTGGTAGGGATTCTCCACATAGAAACCGTCAAGGCTTGCCATGAGATCCCCCGGAGCGCCGCCGCGGATACTCGGCTGGGCATTGAAGAAACCCGCGTAACCCACGCCGGGAAGAAGCTTGATGGTACTCATCACATCTTCGATTAAGCCTATTTCCGCAGTCCGGGCTATCTGCTCTTCGTTGACAGCAACACTGCGGCCCGTCTTGGTTTCGCTGGTTCCCGGACGACTCGCCTCGATCACCAGTTCTGAGCTTTCAAGCATTCCCCCGGCCAGGTAGAGAGAAAAAGTAAAAGAGCCGCCT
>JAITES010000121.1 GCA_031281925.1 Treponema sp.
CGCGGACAAAATTTCTTAACTTATTGACAGCAGGATCTTTTCCCGGATAAGAAAAAGTATAAGAAGCAGAAAGCTTGACATATTTTTCCATACCTGCTATCATGTTCTCAGAAAGTTAAGCTTAATCATAAAAAGGGTCTTTTCAAGGCCCTTTTTTTTTAAGAAAGGGTGGAAAATGATGAACTACGGCAGGGGGAAAGATGATAACTCCTTGCTGGAATCCATCAGGCCGGTAGTAGAGGGACTGGGCCTGGATCTCATTGAGGCAACGGTTTCCCGGCACAGGGGTTCGGTTCAGATACGGGTGGTAGTTTACAGGGGGGCCGCATTGACGGCCGGTATAAGCGCTTCCTTTCCCGCACGGCCCAAAGAGAAGCCCCGTCCCGTTGGCATTGATGACTGTTCCCGGGTTCATCATGCCGTGCTTCCCCGGCTGGAACTGGCTTTTCCCGGACAGGAACTCTATCTGGAGGTGTCTTCCCCGGGAATAGACCGGCTTATCAGGGATGGAAGCGAATTTGCCCACTATAGAGGCCGGGGTATCCGTTGTTACCGTACCGATATTTCGGACTGGAGCAGCGGGATACTGCTTTCCTCCGATGAAGAGGGTATAGTGTTACGGAACAGGGAAGGGGAACTAAGTATTCCCTATTCGCTTATTGCAAAAGCAAAGCTCGATTATTCTCTGGAATAAGAGCAAAACCTATTGAGGAGGCATACCTAAAGTGGCTATAGACATATCGGATGCAATCCGTCAGATAAACCAGGAACGGGGTATATCCGAAGAGTTGATACTAAGGACTATTGAGAACACACTCCTTGCAGCCTATAAACGCAAGTATGGAAATGTGGATAATGCCATCGTCCGTTTTTCCGATGACAAGGAAGTATCCATATATGCCCAGAAAAAAATTGTTGATGGAGAAATTGACGGTGTTGATGAAGCTACGGAGATAGATATAAACGAAGCCAGGGAACTTAATCCCAATGCGGAGATCGGCGACGAACTTCTCATCGAAGTTGACCCGAGAAACTTTGACCGTATTTCGGTACAAAGCGCCAAACAGACCGCACATCAGTCTATCCGGGAAATCCAGAAAGACAGCCTCTATTCGGAATTCAAGGACAAGGTAGGGGAGATCATCATAGGATACTACCAGCGGGAAAAGAACGGCACCATCTATGTGGATCTGGGTAAAATGGAAGGCATACTTCCCAAGAAGAATCAAAGCCCCAGGGAAACCTACCATGTAAATGACCGGATCAAGGCCCTTATCACGGAAGTGAACAAGACTCCCACGGGCCTCCAGGTAGTCCTCTCCAGAACCCATACGGATTTTGTCCGGGCCATTTTTGAACTTGAGGTTCCCGAAGTCTACGACAAAACCGTGGAGATTCACAAAATCGTCCGCGAGGCGGGCTACAGAACCAAGCTTGCCGTATATTCCAACAGGGAAGACGTGGATCCTGTGGGAGCCTGTGTGGGTCTCAAGGGCGTACGGATTCAGGCGGTTATCAAGGAACTGGAAGGAGAGAAGATCGATATCCTCAAGTACGATCCCAATCCCCATAACTTTATCAAGAATGCCCTTTCCCCCGCGGAAGTCCGGGATGTGATCATTCTCGATGAAGCCAAACACCTGGCCCTGGCGGTGGTTGCCGATACCCAGCTTTCTCTGGCTATCGGCAAGCAGGGTCTCAACGTGAGGCTTGCCAACCGGCTCTGCGACTGGAGCATTGATGTCAAAACCGACGCCCAGTTTGAAGCCATGGATATTGCCGCGGAATCCCGCAAGGCAGTATCCCAGCTTTTCGGAGACGACGAAGAATACGAGGAAGAAATTTCCCGCATCTCGGAACTTCCGGGGGTGGATCCCGTGGTTGCCGAGGCGCTGCTCGGCGCGGGTATTGACTTTATCGAAGACTACCTTGCCATGTCCCAGGAGGAACTCAATGCGGTTCAGGGCATCAGCGCGGAACAGCTTGAAAGCCTCCAGAAACTCATCGAGGAAAATGTAGAGATTGTGGAAGAAGAGCAGGATGAGTATGCTGAAAAGGAAACCGAAGAGGAGGGTTCCGATCGGGAAGCGGAGACTGTGCCCGAGGCGGAAGAGTATGAATGTCCCGAATGTGGGGCCAAAATAACCATTGATATGACGGTTTGTCCGAATTGTGGTATTGGCCTGAGCTTTGAATACGAGGACGAATGATGAACCGGATAAACGGAGCATCCTGGAGAAACCTGATGTAGGTTTTTTCCATAAAATATACAGGTGGAACATGGCTGAAGAAGTAGAAAACACAGAAAAACCGAAAGTGGAACTCATCAAGCACAGTCCGGCTGAGCATGAAGCAACAGGGCAGGAAGCTTCTTCCGAAAAAAAGGATGGCTCCCGGAAAGGAAAGGCCGATCCTCCCCCCCGAAAGATTATTGTGGTAAAAAAGAAGCCCCAGAATCCTCCCGCCGCACCCAATCCCAGAAAGGTGCAGCCCAAGATAGTTGTAGCAGGTCAGCGGACAAAGGATTCTTCTGAAGACTCAAAGGAAAGCCGGGATGAAAAGCCCAAAGACGACAGCCATGTTGCCTCCTTCCCCGTAACTCAGCGGCCCGCGGCGGCCGCAGGCAGGGTAGGGGGAAAACCGGTAGGCCCTCCTCCCCGCCGTGAAGAAAGCCCGCGCGGGCCTTCATCGCCTTTCCCGAGCCGTCCCGCCGGAACGGCAGGCAGAGTCGGAGGCCGTCCTGTAGGTCCTCCGCGCGGCGAAGGCGGCTTCCGTCCCTCAGGAGGCCCTCCGCGGCCGGGCTTTGGCCAGGGGCCCCGTCCCGGCGGCGGCAGGCCCGGTTTCGGTCAGGGCAGACCCGGCTTCGGCCCGAGACCCGCAGGAGGCCCCAACCGCAGTGGAGGGACCGGTACGACGGCTCCTCTGCCGGAAGGCAAGGGCACCGCGAAGCGTATCTTCAAGGCCAAAAAAACGGTTAATTACCGTAAAGAAAAAGAACACGAGATGGAGGAGAAACTCCTCCAGACCAAAAAAAAGATAACTCAAACGACCAATCCGGTACCCAAGAGTATCGATATTATGGAGGTTATCTCCGTTTCGGAACTTGCCCGCAAGATGAACCTCAAGGCTTCCGATCTTATCCAGAAACTGATGAGCATGGGGATGATGGTTACCATCAACCAGCAGATCGATGCGGAAACCGCCACGATTCTTGCGGCGGAATTCGGAGCGGATGTAAAGATCATCAGCCTCTACGATGAAACGGTAATCTCCTCCACTTCGGATGACGGGGCGGAACTCAAACCCCGGCCGCCGGTGGTTACCGTAATGGGCCATGTCGATCATGGCAAGACCAAGCTTCTCGATGCGATCCGCAGTACCGATGTGGTAGCGGGAGAATTCGGCGGTATCACCCAGCATATCGGCGCCTATACGGTGGATACTTCCGAAGGCAGCATCACCTTCCTGGATACCCCCGGCCACGAAGCCTTTACCCGTATGCGGGCCAGAGGCGCCCAGGTTACCGACATAGTGGTGCTCGTGGTGGCCGCCGACGACGGAGTCATGCCCCAGACTGTGGAAGCGATCAACCACGCCAAAGAGGCCAATGTTCCGATCATCGTAGCGGTAAACAAGATAGACAAACCTGAGGCTAACCCCGACCGGGTAAAGAGCCAGCTTGCGGAACTGGGACTCAGCCCGGAAGAATGGGGAGGGCAGACCATGTTTGTGGAACTTTCCGCGCTCAAGAAGCAGGGTATCGATAAACTCATCGAAACCATACTCCTCCAGGCGGAAATTCTCGATCTCAAGGTCAACTACAGCCACGTTGCCGAAGGCAAGATCCTGGAATCCCAGATAGATCATGGCCGGGGCATCGTCGCCACCATCATGATCGAAAGGGGGACTCTCAGGGTGGGAGACTCCTTTGTTGCGGGGATCTGGCCCGGAAAGGTGAGGGCCATCTTCAACGACAAGGGAGAAAAACTCGACGAGGCCACCCCTTCAATGCCGGTGGTAGTTCTCGGTTTTGAAGGCATTCCCAATGCGGGAGACCCCTTCCAGGTCGTGGAAGATGAAAAACTTGCACGCGGTTATTCTTCCAAACGTCAGGAACTCAAGCGCTTTGAAGATGCCAAGAACATCAAGAAAGTTACCATGGATAACTTGCACGACATGATAAGCGACGGCGGTATGCAGGAACTCAAGGTAATCATCAAGGCTGATGTTCAGGGTTCCGCGGAAGCCCTCAAGTCCAGTCTGGAAAAACTTTCCACGAAAGAGATACGCCTCCATGTCATTCAGGCCCTTCCCGGCGCCATCAACGAAGGGGATGTGGATCTGGCCATTGCCTCCAATGCGATCATCATCGGCTTCAATGTCCGGCCTGTACCCAAGGCCAAGGCTCTTGCCGACCAGGAAAAGGTCGATATACGGAAGTACAATGTAATCTACAAGGCGGTGGAAGAGATTCAGCAGGCTATGGAAGGCATGCTCAAGCCGGATACAAAGGAAGAGGTCATTGGAATGGTAGAGGTGCGGAATATCTTCAAGGTTCCCAGAGCCGGTACCATTGCGGGCTGCTATGTACTCAGCGGTACGGTGAAGCGCAGCGCCAGTGTTAACCTCATCAGGAACGAAATAGTTATCCATACAGGAAAGATCTCCAGTCTCAAACGTTTCAAGGACGATGCCAGGGAAGTGACCGCCGGCTTTGAATGCGGGCTGGGTATTTCTGATTTCAATGACATTCAGGTAGACGATCAGCTTGAAGTATTCGAGATGGTGCAGGTTGCACGGAAACTCAGTTAGAGGGCGGAATTGCCGGAATATCGTACCGAACGTATTGGTCATCTGATACAGGAGAAGATCAGCGCCTTGATCCTCAACGGCAGCATCAAGGATCCCCGGGTAAACTCTTTTCTCTCCATTACCAGGGTGAATGTTTCAAGGGATCTCTCTTATGCGGATGTGTATGTCTCAAACATCAGCGGCAAGTCGGGAATCGCCAGGGGAACCGCGGGTCTGCAGAGCGCAGCGAGTTTCATCCAGTCCCGGCTTGCGGGAGAAATGCATATCCGCAAGACACCCCGCCTCCGTTTCCATGAAGATTCAAGCATCCGTGAAGGTTTTGACATGATAAAAAAAATTGAAGAGCTGAATGCTCCAAAACAACCGGAGACAGATGAGAGCGGCGGAGAATAGGGACGGCCTTTTACTCCTGGACAAGGCTCCGGGGATCACCAGCTTTGACAGCCTCCGGCAGGTAAAAAAGGCCCTGAACACCAAAAAAGTCGGACACACGGGAACCCTGGACAAGTTTGCCTCCGGGCTTCTTGTGATCCTCACGGGCCGGGCGCTGAGACTAAGCCCCTGGTTTAGCCGCTGTAATAAAGAATATGAGGCCCTCATCCGTTTTGGAGAAGAAACCGATACCCTCGATCCTGAAGGCAGCGTGATTGCCGAAGCTCCTCTTCCGTCCCGGAAAGCGGTAGAAGAGGCGGTACCCGCCTTTTTCGGGGAAATTTTGCAGGTTCCGCCAATATATTCGGCCATTCATGTCGGGGGAAAGCGGGCTTCGCAGCTTGCGCGGGCCGGAGAAGTTCCCCACATGAAGGAACGAAAGGTGAATATCTATAGTATCCGCCTCCTCTCCTGGGAACCGCCTCTGGGCTCTTTTTCCGTGAGCTGTTCGGGCGGAACCTATATCCGTTCGCTGGCCCGGGATCTGGCCCTTGCCGCGGGAAGCAGGGGCCGTCTGGAGGCCCTCCGGCGGACAAGGGTTTCCGGTTTCCGGGTGGAAGAAGCCCAGAGGGAAGCGGCCCCCGAAGCGCTCATGGGCATAAAGCCGGAAATTTTCAGCCTTCTCGGTATGGCCGTCATTAAAGTAAAACTTCATGATGTACAAAATATTATACATGGTAAACCCTTAGGTCCCCTGCTGGATCATGCGGGCATGAATTTTTCCGCTGATGCCGGCATGGGAAAACTCCCGGAAGATGATTTTTGCGCGGGGCTTTTCTCTGAAGACAACAGCTTCCTGGCTCTTGTAGAAAAAAAATCCGGCGTCTGGACCTATGGGTTTGTTTTTGCACAAGACGCCGAAACCCGCGGCGGGCCGTCAGGTTTCCTGCGAGGGACACATGCGAATCATTGATTGGGCGGACTATATACACAACAGAATATCCGAACCGGAGGAGGGAATCTCCCTCAGCATCGGTGTTTTTGACGGGGTTCACCGGGGCCATCAGGAGTTAATCCGGCGCATTACAGCCTCTCCCCATGTTCCGACAGTCCTTACCTTTGCCCAAAACCCCCGTCAAATCCTTAAAAAAGGAAACCGGCAGGGAGAGATTACCAGTCTTTCCCGAAAACTGGCCATTATGGAAAGTCTCGGGGTGCTTCAGGCCCTGGTTATTGACTTTTCTATCGATTTCAGTGCATTATCTGGAAGAGAATTTATCCGTCTTTTAACCGTAAAGCATAAAATCGGCCTTATGGTTGTGGGTTCCAATTTCCATTGCGGATTCAGGCAGGATACCGACGCCGCCCTTTTTAAGAGTATCTGTGAAAAGGCGGGCGTTAAAACAGAGGTCTTGCCGCCGCTTATGGAAGGCCGCCGGCCTGTCAGTTCCAGCAGGATTCGCTCTCTTATAGCGGAGGGGGATTTACGGGGAGCCGCTTCCCTTTTGGGGAGACCCTACGGGATTGAGCTTGGGGGAATTGAAGCCTTCGGGACGGGAGACAATTTTTACCGGGATGCAAAGCTTGTTTTACGGCTCTTGCCTCCGGCAGGTGTGTATCCTGTCAGGGTATTGAGTAATGGTGAATGGCTCGAAAGAACCCTCACGGTTCATGACGGCAGCCTGTCGATTCCCTCAGTTTCAGCTGCGGAATACGCAGAATTTTTATAATTTGTTCCCAAGGAGAATGAAAATATGGCATTAAACAAAGACGAAACAACTTCCATTGTCAGCAAGTTCGGTAAAAGCGAAAAAGATACCGGCGCCACGGAAGTACAGATTGCCCTGCTTACCGAGCGGATCAACCAGCTCACCGAGCATTGCAAACAGTTCAAGAAGGACAAATCCAGTAACCGGGGTCTCTTAATCCTTGTCGGTCACCGCCGCCGGATTCTGAAATACCTTCAGCGCAGGGATCTTGAAAAGTACCGTTCCCTCATCAAGGAATTGGGGATCCGCAAATAATAATGCTTCAAAAAGTAACCTATCAAATAGCCGGAAAAGAGTTAATTCTCGAAACCGGCAGGATCGCAAGGCAGGCCAACGGTTCTGTTTTTGCCCAGTATGCGGGTTCTGCGGTGCTTGCCACCGTGTGTTCATCTTCAGAATCGGTGGAAGGGCTTGACTACGTTCCCCTGACCGTTGACTACAACGAAAAATACTATGCCGCCGGGAAAATCCCCGGAGGTTTTATCAAACGGGAAGGGAGGCCCAAGGACAAGGAGATCCTCATTTCCCGGCTCATAGACAGGCCCATGCGGCCTCTCTTTGACAAGAGCTTCGGCCGGGAAATCCAGATCGTGCCCATGACGGTTTCCGCGGACATGGTCAATCCTCCGGATATTCTTGCCATCATAGCCAGTTCCGCGGCGGTACATATTTCCGATATCCCTTATAACGGCCCTATCGCCGGGGTGAGGATCTGCCAGGTTGACGGGGAGCTTGTGGTCAATCCCACCTATGAAGAAATAGAGAAATCCACTCTGGAAATCGTGGTAGCAGGTACCAAAGACGGGATTTCCATGGTGGAAGGGGGAGCCAAAGAGGTCGGCGAAGACCTCATGATCGAAGCCCTGGATAAGGCCCGTGCGGTGATCCTCGAATTCTGTAATCTTCAGGAAGAGCTTCGCAGGCTTGCCGGGAAAGAAAAACTTCCCCTTACCGAATTGGGCGTCAAGCTGGAAAACGAAGACGCCATCCTCGGGGATGCCTATCCAAAGCTTGAAAAGGCCTGTTTCCTCCCCACAAAGGGAGAGAGGCACGACGGAATAAAGGCGGTAAAAAAAGAAATCGCGGAACAATACGCATCTCAACTGGAAGACGAAACGCAGAAAAAGCTTTTTGACTCTCTCTTTGAAGACATGCAGTACCGGATCCTCCGCTCTTCGATTCTGGACAAGGGCCGCCGGGTTGACGGCCGCGGGCTTGAGGATATCAGGCCGATTAGCTGTGAAGTGGGAATTCTTCCCAGACCCCATGGTTCGGCCCTCTTTACCAGGGGCGAGACCCAGGCCCTTGCGGTAAGCACCCTGGGAACTGTCTTTGATGAACAGATATTCGACGACATAGAAGGGGACAAACGGGAAAATTTCATCCTGCACTACAACTTCCCTCCCTATTCGGTAGGCGAAGTAGGACGTATGGGTACAGGCCGCCGGGAGATAGGCCACGGAAACCTGGCTCGCCGTTCGCTGGAAGCCATGGTGCCCGGTAAAGATGAATTTCCCTATACCATCCGGGTGGTCTCAGAAATTACGGAGTCCAACGGCTCTTCTTCCATGGCATCCGTTTGCGGCGGTACGCTTGCCATGCTTCATGCGGGGGTGCCGATGAAGAAACCTGTTGCGGGTATCGCCATGGGCCTTATCACGGAAGGTTCCGGCAGGGATGGCGAACGTTTTGCCGTTCTTTCCGACATTCTGGGGGAAGAAGACCACCTCGGAGACATGGACTTTAAGGTTGCCGGTACCCAGGACGGGATCACCGGTTTCCAGATGGATATCAAGATTGCCGGTGTTTCCACTGCCATCATGCGGAAGGCTCTGGATCAAGCCAAGCGGGGAAGGCTCCATATCCTCTCCATCATGAAGGAGACTATTTCAAAACCCTCTTCCGAAATAAGTGAATACGCTCCCAAGATCGTTACCCTCAAGATCGAAGTGGACAAGATCGGCGCGCTCATCGGCCCCGGTGGCAAGAACATCAAAGCCCTCTGCGAACAGTACAAGGTTACGATCAATACCGAAAACGACGGGACGGTGACCATCTATGGAAAGAACACCAAGGATGCGGAAGAAGCCAGGAGCGCCGTTATCGGCATCGCGGCGGATCCTGAAACCGGCCGGATCTACAACGGCAAAGTCATGAGGATCATGGATTTTGGCGCCTTTGTGGAGATTCTCCCCGGCAAGGAAGGGCTTGTTCATATCAGCAAGCTGTCCCGGCAGCGGATCAATACGGTTACCGAAGTTCTCCACGAAGGTCAGGAGATCCCGGTAAAGCTTCTGGAAATTGACAAGATGGGCCGGCTTAACCTTTCCTATATCGATGCAATCGACCCGGACGGCGAAGTTCCCGCCGGGCAGGGCAGGGACGAGCGGCCCCGGCAGGGAAACAGGGATGGCGGAAGGTTCCGCCGTTAGTATAAAATTTATGCGGAAGGATTCCCGCGTCTTGCTGCCTGAATATGCCAGCGAGGGAGCGGCGGGAATGGATCTGCGGGCCTTTCTTCAGAAAGAGGTGCTGATGCCTCCCATGGGCAGGGCCAAAATTCCAACCGGCCTCTATGTTGAGATACCTCAAGGTTATGAGGCCCAGATAAGGCCCCGTTCAGGTCTTGCGGCCCGTCACGGCGTTACGATCCTCAATTCTCCCGGTACCATAGATTCAGATTACCGGGGAGAACTGGAGATTCTGCTTGTCAATCTGGGGATTGAATCCTTTATAATTCAAAACGGAGATCGTATTGCCCAACTGGTCATCGCACCGGTAGCCCGGCTCCCCATGGAAGAAAGCGGGGCGCTGTCGGAGACCGCGCGGGGCGGAGGGGGCTTCGGCTCTACGGGAATATAGGGTATGGAGAAAACCGGCCCGGATGAAGCACAGGTCGCTGAAAGCGGCGGCGTACAGGCAATTTCCCTGGGTTTCCAGCCTGAAGAGACAGGCCTGGAACACAAGCTTAGTATTTCAAAGACCCTCTTCCGTTATGTGATCGTGGAGGCTCTCTTTTCCTTTTGGGTTGCGTTTCTCTTTTTCTTTTTTATTTTCTTCGTCAACCAGCTTCTCCTGATGGCCCAGGAGATTCTTACCAAGCATGTACCCTTTAATCAGGTAGCCCTTCTCGTGCTCTATTCCCTGCCTTCGATAATCGCCATGGCGGCTCCCTTTGCATCCCTTGTGGGAACGCTCATGACCATAGGCCGGATGACAAGCGATAACGAAATTCTTGTGATGCTCTCATCGGGTCTTTCCTACCGGAACATTTTTATTCCCGCAATTTCAGTAGGGGTGGTAATTTCCCTGCTCTCCTTTTTTGCCAATGACGTGCTGCTTCCCGCGGGAACCGTTTCCTTTGCCCGGCTTTACCGCCGTATCCTTGTCTCGACCCCGGCCCTGGAACTGGAGGCCAATTCGGTGAAGCGTTTCAAGGAAACCGTCATAGTCACCGGAGATGTGATAGGCAATTCCATTGATTCTGTCCTCATTCTGGACAGAACCAGCGACGGAGAACGGCGTGTAATCATGGCCAATAATGCGGTGCTTAAAGACGGAGGGAAAGACGGACTCTCCCTGGATCTTGAGCGGGCCTTTATCCAGTCTTCCAAGGAAGTAGCCCGCCAGGACTACGATTATGCCTCAACCCGCTACCTCCAGTACTGGATACCCCAGGAGGATCTCATCCAGGCCGTATCCTCCATCGGCCCCCGGGAGATGAGTTCCATTGATGTGTGGCGGGAGATAAAAAAAAAGACGGCGGATCTGGGCGTCAGGCTGGATGAACAGTATGGCCGTGTTACTTCACAGGCCCTGCTTCTGGAGGAAAGCCTCCGCCGGGGGCCCGACGCGGATACCTGGAACCGCAGAACCAACGATCTTGCCAGTTTTATGAGGGAAGATGATTCGGCCCGTTCAATTAAAAGGGATCGCAGCCTGCTTGTGTACCGGCTTGAGTACTATAAAAAGTATTCAATTCCCTTCGGGGCCCTCTCCTTTGTCTTTCTGGCGGTTCCCCTTGGGCTTTTTGCAAAGAAAAGCGGTCAGACGGTAGGTTTTATCTTTGGCCTCATTATTTCGGTTATCTATTGGGCCCTGCTCCTGGGAGGACAGACCATGGGTATGCGTCTCGGTTATTCCCCCTTCTGGACAATGTGGCTGCCCAATATTCTGGCCGTATCAATAGGCCTCTTCCTGTGTATTTTGAGGATGAGGAGATGACCCTAGACCGTTATCTTTTAAGGCAATTCTTCCCCATCTTTATAGTGGCAGTTACCATGTTTGTGCTTCTCCTTTCACTTATCGATCTTTTTGCCAATCTCTGGCGTTACCTCAACTATGAGGTTCCCTTCAAACAGATCATAACCGTAAGTTATTACTACCTTCCCAAAAGTTTTTCCTATGCCATGCCGATCTCCCTTCTTTTTGCCGCGGCCTATACATTGGGCGATCTCTATGCCCGCAACGAACTTACATCAATTTTTTCTTCGGGCATTCCCTTTCGGCGTTTCTGTCTGCCCCTCGTCCTGGTAGGGTTTCTGGCAACCATCTTTTCATTCTACTTCGATGACCGCATAGTAATTCCAACCCTTAAAATAAAAAACGATCTTTCAAGAACCCTCCTGCACCAGCAGCGTACGGAAAATAATTCGGATATAGTGATCAAGGCGAAGAACGGCCTCATTATCTATTCGGTGGACTACTACGATCACAACGCTCAGGCTTTGAACGGAGTGAGCATTGTAGAAAAAAATGAAAAGGGTGAATTCGTATCCCTGGTTCGTTCCCCAAGGGCTACCTGGACCGGCGACTTCTGGTTTCTCAGCAACCCGGTTATCTACGAATGGAGAGAGGGCCTGCTCCGTACCCGGCCCCTGGAGGATACGGATATTTACCGGGAAAAACCGGATACTTTCCGCAGAAATGCCGCCAATGTGGAAGAACTTCCCGCCAAGGAGGCGAATCTTCTGGTAAAAGATCTCAAGGCCGCCGGTCTCCCCTTTATTCAGGCCCTTGCGGATTACTATCACCGTTATTCTTACGCAACAACCTCCTTTGTCGTGATGATCCTTTCAATCTCCATGGGAGGCCGTTTCAGAAAAAATATCCTTCTAATGAGTCTTCTTGCAAGCCTTGTAACCGCCGTAGGTTTCTATGTCATGGAGATGATCACCATGATGATGGCCAGGCTGGGCTATATTCCTCCCTTTGCAGGCGCATGGTTCCCGGTCGCCACCTTCGTGGTAGTGGGGGGGCTGCTTTTGAGAAGCGCAAAAACATAGATCCGGCAGGACCGGCTCTCCAAAAGCCAGGATTGGGGCATGAGTGAACTTATCTTTAATATAAAACACAGGGACAATGCTTCCGCGGCCCGGACAGGGGAACTGAACCTGTTTCACGGGAAAGTGAGTACCCCTGTTTTTATGCCTGTAGGAACCAACGGCACGGTAAAGGCCTTGACCAGGGAA
>JAITES010000074.1 GCA_031281925.1 Treponema sp.
GAAATTGAGTCTGCTTCCAACGGCCGGGAAGCGGTTGACAGGTTTACTGCGTCCCCCGAAGGCTGGTATGACATCGTTCTGATGGATATGCAGATGCCTGTGCTGGATGGCTGCAGCGCTGCCCATGAGATCCGTTCAGCGGGACGCAGGGATTCTGTTCTTCCCATTGTTGCCATGACCGCCAATGTGATGGAGGATGATGTGAAGCGGGCAAAAGATTCAGGCATGAATGCTCATCTTGCAAAGCCAATCGAAATTTCCGCCATGTATGCCCTGATGAACCGGTTCCTTTTTCCTGCCGGGCGATGAGTGAGGCTTAAGTGTAATGGATAAAGCTTTATTGATGGGGAATGAGGCCATTGCCCTGGGGGCTCTGAGGGCCGGACTGCGCCTGGCTTCCGGTTATCCGGGAACTCCCTCCACAGAAATTCTTGAGACTCTGGCGAAGGAACTGAAAGGCGGCCGTGCTCCGGATCTCTATGTTGAGTGGTCGGTGAACGAGAAGACGGCCCTGGAACTTGCCGCGGGCGCCGCATGGTCGGGTCTCAGGGCTATGGTAACCATGAAGCAGGTAGGGCTCAATGTCGCCTCCGATCCCCTGATGAGTCTCAACTATCTGGGAGTGGAGGGGGGCCTTGTCGTGGTGGTTGCCGACGATCCGGGGCCCATCTCAAGCCAGACCGAACAGGATACCAGGCATTTCGGCCGCTATGCCAAGATTGCCGTCTTTGATCCTTCTTCGCCTGAGGAAGCCTATGCCATGACAGGCAGGGCGTTTGAGGTTTCCGAAAAATATCACCGGCCGGTGATACTCCGCCCCACTACCAGAGTTTGCCACAGTTATGCTGCCGTAGAACTGTTGCCTCCAATGGAGAAGTCCCGCAGCGCCGAAGGTTTTAAGAAGGCCGATAACCGTTTTGTCATTTTTCCCAGCCTTGCCTACAGGAATCATGTGCAGATTGAAAAAGATCTTGCATCAATGGCCGATTACTTTTCTTCTTTTGATGAATTTGAGTGTAACAGTATTAACGCTGCGCTTTCACGCAGGGGAATAGCCTCAGGCGGCATAAGCTGGGCCTATACCATGGAGGCTCTGGAAGGGCTTGAAGCGGCTTCGGATGTCAGGTGCTGTAAGGTGGCGTCATTCCCCGTTCCCGAAAAAACGATTCTCGGTTTTCTTGAAGGCCTTGACGAAGTGCTGGTTATCGAAGAACTTGACCCGGTAATAGAAACAGAACTCCTCCGTATCTGTGCGGCAAACGGTCTTTCCGTAAAGATTAAGGGCAAGCTCTCAGGACACATGCCCAATGCCGGAGAATACAGTGTCGCGCTGATAACAGAAAAACTGTGGTCTTTCCTCGGCCTCCATTCTTCAACCGGGCAGCCTGAGGCCCCCGTGCTTCAGGCTCCGCTTCCGGTCCGTCCCCCTGTCCTCTGTGCCGGCTGCCCTCACCGCTCTTCTTTCTTTGCGGTAAAGGAGGCGGTACGGAACTACAATGCGGGCCGGGCCGTCAAACGCAAGGCGGTATACAGCGGGGATATCGGCTGCTATACCCTGGGGAACGCCCTTCCTCTGGATATGGTGGACACATGCCTCTGTATGGGAGCCGGAATAAGCAACGCCCAGGGCATCGGCAGGGCAGAGATCCTGCTGGGTCATGAGCCTCCCCTGAATTTTGCCTTTATCGGAGATTCTACCTTCTTCCATACCGGTATACCCGGAATTGTCAATGCGGTGTACAGCAGGGCCAACATAATCATTGCCGTACTTGACAACAGTACCACTGCCATGACAGGAGGCCAGCCGCATCCGGGCATGGGGCTTTCTATATCGGGTTCTCCGGCGGAAAAGATCAGCATCGTCAGGGTGCTGGAATCCCTTGGCATAACAGAGATTGTACGGGTTAATCCCTTTGACTGGCAGGAGGCGCGGAACGCCGTTGCCGCGCTGCTAGAAAAAGACGGAGTGCGGGTTATAGTCTTTGAGGCTCCCTGCATAATGGTAAGTCTACCCGGCAAGCCTTTGGGCATAGACGCGGAAAAATGCAGCCGCTGTAAACTCTGCATCAGCAAACTGGGCTGTCCTGCAATTTCATACGATCTATCCTCGGTCTCCATCGATCCCTCCCTCTGTACCGGCTGCGGCCTCTGTAAAAATGTCTGCCCTTCGCTGGCAATCGGGACTGCGTCATGAAGCTTAACTGCCTTATTACCGGCGTGGGAGGACAGGGAACGGTGCTGCTCTCGCGGCTCATCGGGGACGCCGCACTGGCGCGGGGTCTCAATGTCCGCGGTTCGGAAACCATCGGCATGGCCCAGCGCGGAGGCAGCGTGGTAAGCCACATCCGCATGTCGGACGGCCTTATCCATTCGCCCCTTATCCCCCCTGCCCTTGCCGACATTATCATTGCCTTTGAGCCCGCGGAGGCGGCGCGGACTCTGCCCTTCCTCTCCCCCGGGGGGAGACTCCTCTCTTTCTCGCGCCCCCTCCAGCCGGTGAGCGCGTCCCTTACCAGACCTTACGATGCAGCGGCCCTTATCGCCGGTATCAGGGAAGAGGCAGGCCCGCGTTTTACCCTTGTTGATACAGAAAAACTACCGGCCACTGGTTCCCCCAAAACGCTGAACCTTGCCCTGCTTGGGGCGGCCCTCAGACTGGACATATTCCCATTCGGCAGGGAAGACATTATTACTGTTTTGAAGAAACGCCTTCCCGAAAAATTCTGGGACATGAATATCAAAGCCTTGAGCTTGTTATAAAACCGGGACATTATTTTGCGTTGAGCCCGCAGTTATTTTTTTGTAATGTTAAATTGCTGCCTAAAGTACAACGGCGCCATTTCCAGTTGAGTTACCGCCCACGCTTATTTTTTCTCCTGCACCCCTGTCGCAAGTTCCCAGTCATAGTAAACGGTGTGGTATTCAAAAATTGAACTTTGTAAGCCAAGTTGGGCTTCACCCAGCCTGTTAATCGCTTCCGCAACAGTTAATTGTGTTGTAAGGCCATTGGCGTAAGCCGATTGGGAAAGAGCGACTGCCCGCCGTGCCGTTTCCTCAATAAGCCGGGCCGATTCTATCCGTTGTGCCGCCTCATCGAGCCGCAAGCGTAATTCAAGAAGTGTACTTTCTATTCTGCTTCGGCTTTTCGACAGGGCGATGCCGGTTTTTTCCTGTTCAATTCTTGCGGCGTTTATACGGGACAGACGGTAGCCTCCGGCAAACAAGGGAATATTGACGCTCAGGCTCAGCTTTGACGAATTAAAATCATAATCTCCTATAAGGGAAGATCCGTTGCCCATACCGCCAAGGGCATAGGAAAAAGACGCTGAAACGGCAGGCAAGAACGATGTGAGGGCGGCCCTGCGTTCAATGTCCGCAAGTTCCCGTGAAAGAACGAGGGAACGGTAATCCGGTCTTCCGGCAAGTACCTGTTCCAAAGCAGGAGATTCCGGTACATCGGGTAAAGAGCCAAATTCTTCAGTGAGCGTGATAGTTTGCGAAAGAGGGATACCCGCAAGATTACGAAAAGCGATTAAGGCCAATTCGGTATTTTTCCGCGCTTCGGCAACTACCGTAACTTTTCTTTTCCAGTCAACTTCAGTCAATAAAAGGTCAAGTTCCGTGGCGGTTCCGGCGCGGTATTTTCGTTCGGCACTTTGATATGTTTCCCGGCTGAATTGTTCCGACGCCTCCATGATTTTAACAATATCAAGAGCAAGCCGGGTTTGGAGGTAGATTTTTTTGGCAGCACAGCGAATGTTCTGTCTTGCAATTTCCAGAGACGATTCCCGTATCCTCTGTCCCTGACGAGCCCTGCTGTAATTTGCGATGGCCCCGGCGTCAAACAGTGTTTGATTTACGCCGATGCCAAGGATCAATTCATTATCATAGTCGTAATCGACATCCTGATAGACAAGGGAGCCGCCGCCGGGCAGGGATGCCACCGGCGTAGAGCGCATGTCATCGGTAAGATTGCGGCTATAGCCGCCCTGTAATCCGACACCCGGTAAAAAAGCCGCCCTTGCCTGACCGACGCCTGTTTTTGCCAACGCAAGTTCCTTTGCGGCAAGGGCAAGATCAGGGTTGTTCTGTTCGACTTTTGCAAGGTATGCGGCTAAATCGTATTCTTCGGCCCGGATGTTCGTAGAGATACCGCACATAAAAACAAGACTCACTAGAAAAATTTTTTGTATGGATTTACCAATTTTCATGTGCGGATTCCTTTGTTTCTTGAACGTTGGGCAAGTACAAACTCAAAACAGGGTATGAGCCAGAGAGTCATAATGGTAGACGAGACGATGCCGCCGGTAACGATGATCCCCATTGGCTGGCGCAGTTCGGCGAGGGACGCTCCGATACCCAGAGCCATAGGTATCATTCCCAGAATGATAGCGATATTGCTCATTAAAATGGCTTTCAGTTTCGCCGGGCACGCCTTGAGCAATGCTTCGCGGACGGAAGCCCCGTTACGCTTTACCTGATTATAGTGATCAAGCAGAAGAATCGCGTTGTTTACCACAATACCGACCAGCATGACAATGCCTATCATGGCGATTTGGTTAAGTATTGTACCGGTTAAAAGGCAGGCCGCCACGACGCCGATAATTGAAAGTGGAACGGTTGAAAGAATAAACAAGGGCTGGACCAGGTTCTCAAGAGTGGCGGCGAGCAGCATATACACAAGCAGTATGGCGGAAATGAATACGATGATCAGGTTTGTCGTTGAATCACCCATGCTTTCGGAGAGGCCCGCCTGGACGATGCTGTAACCTTCCGGCAATTCGATTTCTTCCGCTGCCTTCATAACTTCCGCAAGTATTGTGCCCTGGGCATAGCCGGGTAAAATCTCGGCAGTTATTTCCACGGTACGGTATTTATTTGATCGCATGATCATGTTGTATCCGGCTTCAAAACGGACATCGGCGTAACGGGAAAGGGGGAAAATGCCGCTTGAGCTTACAATGGGGATATTTTGTACATCCGCAATGTCCATGAGGATGGAATCGTCCATTTTAACCCTGATGTCGTATTC
>JAITES010000102.1 GCA_031281925.1 Treponema sp.
GTGTTGCAACTTTATACTACCGTGTTTACGATGCCGTTTCTATGCCTTCCTACTTTCGCACTTCAAGAAAAAATTCGGCCTTCATGAATTTCTTTAATAAGCTCGTTAAAGGGGTTGTCGTCTCCGTTGTGGGTGGAGAGGATGCGGACGCAGCCGCCCCACATCTGCAGGGCCATAGCCGCTTTCTGGAGTTCCCCCAAGTCCTCAACGAAGGCGGCCTCATCGATGATCACCCGGCCCTGCTTTGACCGGAGGGAGCGGGCTACCGAAGGCAGGCACCATATCTCAAAACCCGAGGTAAACCGTACCCGGTAGACGGTAATATCCTTATCCTCGTCCTTGATTGCTACTTCTTCTACCTCGCCTGCGGCGGCGTTGATGTGCTTGGCCCAGAAAGCCGCGTCCCTGGCGAACTGCTGGGTCATCTCCTTGGAGTAGGAAAGGTAGTAGGTTGACTGGCCCCCGGCTTCTTTTGACTTTGCGGCCTCCAGTACCGAGGCCAGGGCCTCGACATAGGACGCGCCGATGCGCCGGGATTTTTCCCAGACTTTGACGGCGGCGGTGTCTTCTATCCAGGCTTTCTGATAGGGCAGGAGAATATCATCGGTCATATTACAGCCCCAGGATTTGTTTTTTGATTTTTTCAATCGTATCGCTGGTAAGGCCGTTAGACTTGGCGGTCTCTTCCACCGCCTTGGCGGCCTCGGCAAGAGCGGATTTGCGGATGCTCTCTGTGCGCTCGGCGTTCAGTTTTTCTGCCGCCTCCAGTTCTTTTAATCCCCGCGATAGCTTGTAGAGCATATCGGCAATTTCCGTTTTTTTTATTTCCGGGTCCGCGCTTACCTCTTCAATCTCACCGATGAGATCAAACACGGCTAGGCGTATCTGCTCGTTTACTACCTTCCCCAGCTTCACCCGGTTATCCGTGCCATATTTGTCTATATAGGCATCGGCTATCTCTTTGGCCTGGCGGTTCTTTTCCGCAAAGCGCCTCATGCGCTGGGCGTAACGGTTGACTGAGCTACGGGAAACCAGAGGCTCCCCCGCCGCTTCATTTATGAGGTCCGCTATTTCCGCCTGGGTAACGGCGGGGTCTTGCAATAACCTGATAAGCCTAGTCCGCAGTTCCTCCGGCAGCATGTCTACCGCGCTTTTCTTTCCCACCTCTATTCCTCCGGGGGCGGGTCTATGCCCTCGGCCCTGGCGTAGCCTTTGGCAACATCAATCCCGGCGCGGGTGATATGGGCGGTAATAAAACCGGAATCTCCCATGCGCACGGCCCTGACATACCCCCGGTTTTCAAGCCATGCGATCAAGTCGTTCACCTCGGAGATAGAGCAGTTGTGAACGTGGGCATGGAGAAGCCGCTGGATCATCTCATTGGACAGTTCCCGCCCGGCGGCCTGCTCTATCCCCTGCAGGACAATGATACGCCGGCCCGGAAGGAAGATGTTATCCATTATTTGCCCCCCTGCGCGCTGTTTATAAACCAGTTTTGAATTGACTGGAGAATAGATTTTATCCCTTTCAGTTCCCCCTCCATGATGCTCAGGCGGCTCTCAAACCTCTGCGCCATCGTGTTTTCCAGATCGCGCAGCCGCTTGTCATGTTCCGCGTCCGATTCTTTGCGGCTTTGTTTTTCTTCCCCCACCATGTCGGTAACGGCTTTTTTGAAAAGATCAAACTTTTCATCCTGCTTTTTCCGCCAGTAAGTAAATACGGCGAAGGAAAGAGAGAACACCGATATGAAAGTCCCAACCGCCGTTAGGATAAACTTTGCTATTTCCACAAGCACCTCCTCACCCACTATAAAATAATCCGCTATCAATTCTGTGATAACGGCGGTTATTATGTTTATTAAAAGAGCCTGAAAAACCGGCCCGCCTTAAAAATTATAAAAACGGCCCATGCCCCGGCAAGGCCGATAATGGCATAAAGGCGGCCCCGGGAAACCCCTTTATGCTTCTCCGCCTCCAGGGTTTTGTCCGCTACTGTCTGTTTGAGATCGGCGATCTCGCCATTCTTCAAAGAGATCGTAATCAAGTTTTCGGCTTCGTACTCGTTGAATGACTGCTCCAAATTCCTGTTTTGTTTCCTCGCTTCCGATAATTGATTGCTCAAGCTCCCCGAGTCCCTGTGCAAGCTGTCCGCTTTCGCTTTCAATTCTTGTACCTGTAATAGCCAGCTCTGTTTCTCCCGCTCTGATGCTGCCTGATATTCCTCTATACTCCTCAGTTCCGCTTCCGTGATCAGGTACACCGGCATATATGCCGCCTGGTCCGGCTCCCCGGCCCGTAGCGCAGCCGCAGAGGCAGACAGCAACACAAGCAAAAAACAGTAAAAGAATCTTTTGTTTACCCCGCACATTCCCCCTCCTTATGCGTTGTTATCGTCCCGCAGGATGATGCCGCCGCCTGGGCCCTGCCCGCCAAAGATGTGGGTGATCCACAGAGATGCGTCTACCGGCAGAAAAACCGCCTTGACAAAGCCCCCGGCTTTAAGGGCGTCATTCATGTTGATATGGGCAAGGCCCGTAGCGTTCAATACAAACGAAACAACAACAATGCAAAGGCCAACCCCTGCCGCGATATTTGACACGGTTTTCATTTTGATTTCCATTGCTTACTTCCTTAACCGGTCCATTGCTACAATTACAATGTCTTTAAAAGATTCAAACTCTTCGGGGTGATTCACAAACCATTTCGGGCAGTCTTTGCCGGTAATGTCAAAATGCCGCCAGATGTCCTTAACCGGGCTAAGGCCGAACTGGACGCAAAGCAGGGCGCACAGTTCCTTTGCGGCTAGAAGCGTCTCCGTGCTAAAGCGCCCGTCCGCCTCACGGTGGCAAAGCTCGATGCCTACAGTACAGTTATTGGGATAAGTCCCCAGGCAGCCCAGGGCTTCGGGCGTATAACTTTTCGCTCCGACATGGTAGGCCAGTTCGTCGCTGGGGAGGCATTGTATCACCTCGCCGGAAATGCCCACGATAAAATGCGCGGAGGCATACCGGGCCGAAGCGTCATTGAGGGATTGCATCTTGATGCTTTCAAAATAATCGCGGTTTTGCTTCGCCGTAGTCCTGGGGTTGCCCGTCCAGTGGACGACCAGGGCCTTCACACCTGACAACTTTTTCCCTGGCCGGGAAAAGATGTTGACTGTTAAAAGGTCTCTTTGTATGTTCATGGGTAGAGCATAACCGCCTGAAGAGGCGCGAATATAATAATCACGGTTAATATATTTTTCCCGTATCATTTTGGTATCTTGAAAACACCCGCAAGGGAAAATTTTTTACAAGGAGGTTAGGTATGAGACCAGTCTGGAAGCTGACCTGTCTGCTGGGCCTTATTGCGCTTGCCGCAATAATGGCCTTTGTACAGGCTGTGCTTTCCCAGGCCCCTCCCCAGGAAGCCATGCGCCCGATTCTATCGATATGCGCAGCGCTTGCAGTGGGGGGCGCTGTGAGAAGCGTCTGCGCCATTTTCGCCAGGTCCTACACAGCCGGATTTGCTTAGACACCCGGTGCGGATGCCCAGGCAGCCGGGCTCGTGGCTGCCACCTTTTCTGGAGGAGTGATATGTATAGTAATGAAACCAGCGCTCTTGCCGATGCGCTTGACGCGCTGGCTAAAGCTCTGCGGGGTGAATCTTTTGCCGCCGCCGTTACGGTTGAGGGCGGAAAAGAGTATGGCGCGATACGCGAAGTCTGCGCAAAAATCATTGAAACCGCCGAAGCAATCGCAGAGCGGGCGGCGGCGGATATACCCTACGATAACAGCGTATCCGGTCTAACGGCGGTTACCGTTCAGGCCGCCATTGATGAGCTTGCTGCGGCTCTTGATGCCTGATTCTGCCGATAATTTCATAAGGGGGAGATGTGAAACAAAACTCTTTTGATTTTTCTATCGTTGACTGGGGAAAAATTGACCAGGAAAAGGCGGAATTTATTTACGGCGAGGCGCTTGGGCGGCTGGATTCGATACATCAAAACAATGACGGGATAACAAACAAAGCCCTTGGCTTGCTTACTCTCGCGGTTCCCCTGCTTGCCGCTCTTATCGGTTTTTTCACGGTGCGGTGGGGTGGTTTATCCGCACCGTTTCTTGCCGCTTCTGCCTGTGCCGCCGTAGTCTTGTTTGCCACGGTTGTTTTTTTGCTGCTCGTACTGCTGCCCAAGGGTATCAACTCGGGCCAGGTTGAACCGACACAATACTTTATAGCCGACTATTATAAAAATAATATGGAGAATATCTTCAAGGGCAACATACAGTCCCTGCAAAATATGATAGACGAGGACTTAGCGATCCTTATTTCCAGGGGTAATTTGTTCAGGGTGGCGATACTGTTGTTCTCCGCCGCCCCGGTCGCTTCCGGCATAGCCGCCGCCATAACCACCG